>JAQTLI010000267.1 GCA_028714995.1 Methylobacter sp.
TGATTTGGAATGCCTGCTGCGTTGCTTGACCATAGCCTGAACCGTTTTAGGCCGTTCATCGGGAATCAGGAGTGCCCCCGCTATCTGCTTTTGCAGCGTCTTCTGGCTAGCTGTAACCAAAATCAGGTTGGCTTCGAACCGACTCTCAGTCCACAATTCCGACGGCGCCAGTGTCGTCAACTCTGTCAGATTGTGGGGCTGTCCCAATACGCTGCGTCCGGATGCAAGCCAGACCGGCATCCCGCCCCTTAACACGTTGACCTGCCTAAACCCTGTCGACTTAAGCCGCCTGCATTCAATGTACTGTTCCCGTTCGGCTTTTCCGTTACCGATCAGGACTACTGATTTATTACGAAGAAAAGGTTTGCTGCGTAACTCAGTGGTGCTGATATTCATGGCACCTTCAATATGAAACTCAGCAAAATCCACTGCACTACGCGTATCCACCAACACTGTGCTTGTGATTTCAGTTTATGTGCCAAGTCCGCCGGATTAATGGCACAGGACAAATCTGGTTTGACCTCTACAACATGGACGTATTCAGAAGGTTTGGATTTCTTTATGTCCTTGTGTGAACAAGAAGACGGTTTGATGTTCTTGAGTGCTTCTTGGACGGTTGTCATAGGCTGGGTCTGGGCTAGCACCAAATTCATGCACGACCAGACCATAAACATCACACCAGCCAGAAACCTTATTCCACGATGGGCTTGTCTCATGGCAACAAGGTCACTGCCCACTTGAAGCCAATACCCAGTTTAAAGGTCTCCACTGAAACTTGATTATGACTACGTAGGGTCAAGGTATCGCCGCTTGTAACCGTATCCCCCTGATGGGTTGCCGCGAAAATTAGTGTGTCTTCGATCAATTTCATGGCAGCCGGTAATTTCACTAACCTTGCAGTAACGCCACTGAGTGATTTGCCAGTGTTACTAAGCTGCGCTGACAATGTGTACTCCCACAAATCGGCATTCAACTGACGTTCCGTAACGATCGTCATTCCGCAGATGTGTAGATTGGAATTTTTCGTCGTACCTGCCAAATCATTATCGTCGGTATTAATCAGAGTCATTGGCGAATCCGACAGACCAATGTAATTAGGATCAGTCGTAATCACCTTACCTGACAGTACACGAAAGGCCTTATTGCCATCTGGTTCACAGTCGTTCTTACCGGTTACCGTCACACTTTGTTTCACTGACCAATTCTGCGGCGTGAAAGTTACGCTGGCTGGCGCAACCGTCCCTTCGCGCATATTGTTAGATGCCAAAGGTATAGTTACATTGGCTACGGGAGCGGTGCGCAAGCGAATACTGAATTTTGCAGTCTTGCCGACTTCCGACGTACGGCTTTTTGTGATTGCCTTGAGTGCAATCTTTCCGGTTTGAGGTTTATTGGGTATTACTACCGCCCCAGGCGCATATGCCCTGCCAACGCCACCAGCATCGGTTATCGTCGCATAGATGTAATAAGTGCCGGACGGAAGATTAGTGACATCCCACACATAGCTTCCTGTTTGGGCATCAGCATTTTGGGTCAAGCCACCCACGATCAATTTGCCCTCAAAACCACTCTGCCTGGTGTCGTGATAGAGAGCTACAGTTGGCTCGAGATTCGGATCGATACCTTCCCAATGAATAGTCACCTGTTTGCGTTTTCCGGTGGGTGTTTTCAATACATCCGGCATAATCGGCGTTGCCGGCACCGTCACAGCAATGGTTGGATTCTGATAAAGTCCGGTTCTGACATATAGCATTGCAGTCGGACTCCAGTCGCTTGCCGCATCCTGTGCATCTAGCGCGCGCACTCGCCACCAGTAAGTTGTTTTGTCGGTCAATGGAATCGGCACGATTAATGTGGTATTGGATGAGATACCCTCGACGACTTTCTGTTTCAAATCGGCGCCCTGGTAGACTTCGAACTGATAACGCACAGCTCCGCCTTCCGGATCAACCACAGCATTAGCCTCCAAGGTAGGCTGCAACACCGCAGACCAAGATCCATTCCCCGGATTTTTAATGGTCGGCGAAGCAGGTGGATCATTGACCACATTCAGCAGAAAGTTGCCCACGACCCAAGCCGAATCAGCGCGGCCATCCTGCGCTTTCACCCGCCACCAGTAGTGCTGGTTCTCGATCAAAGTGCCGGTGACCCAGCTCGTGGTGCCGGCTGTGCCTGCCAATACGACACCCGTACTTTCCTTGGTGGGAGAATCGAAAGTATTGACCGTATCAATTTCGAACATATAGGCAATGGGATCATGGTCGGCGTCCGTACTGTTATGAATCTTCAGCTCGGTATTCATATCATCACTCTGACTATCTATAGCAGGGCTCTGAATCACGGGATCAGTCGGTGCCGCATTGCCGGTATTGACAATTAAAGGCCGTGCAAAGGACTTTGTTTTCGCCCCCAAACTATCCTTGGCGACTACATGCCAATAATAAGTATTATGGTTGATGAGTGGCAGCGTATCGATCCAGCTCGTGCTGCCGCTAACATTCTCTGGCAGATTCAGCTCTTGAGTAACGATGTCGGTCAGCCCCGCATCGTTGAATATGGTCACCCCGTAGGTGATGGCATCGCCATCCTTATCGGTGCTATTGTTCCAGCTCAAGGCTGGTGTCAGGCTACTCACCTCAGCATCGGGATCAGGGTTGATGAGGTTAAAGCTGTTTGGCGGATCGTTGAACAAGTTAACGAAAAACTGTGCATTGGCCCATAGACTGTACAACGTGCCATCAAAGGCACGTGCCCGCCACCAATAATGGGCATTATCCGTCAGTGCCATCGGCAACGTCCAGGAGGTTGGTTGCGGAACGGGGCCGGCACCGTTTCCGGGCGCAAGCGCTGCCTTGTCCACCTGGCTCGATGCCACCAACTGGGTCAATGCCTCATCCGCATACACTTCGAATTGCACCTGAGTGGTCAGATCCGATGGATCGGTTGATATTTGCACCGACAGCGTTGGTTTCAGGCTGGTTATCTGCGCTCCCGACAGCGGCATATCGATAGTGGGCGTACCCGGACCAGGAGGAGGCGTAAACGCTTCTACCTTGATATTAGCCGTGAGCGTGCTCATCAGTGAGCCATCTCTGGCAGTATAGACGATCGGGTAGTCACCGACCTGCCCTTTCTTGGGTGTCCAGTCGAAGACAGCGCGGACCACACCGGGAGCCAGAGGATCGGTGGGCTGCATGGTAAAAGCTGCCCCCTGCGGCAGCGGCGCGGCTGTGATCGTAACCGCCTTTCCTTGCGGACTGCTGGCCTCGACCAGGAAAGAAACCTGCTGGGTTTCCTGAACCACTCGATCCGGTATAAACTGGATAACGGGTGCCAACGGCGATACCGGCGGCTTCTGGAATTCCGCATCATAGAAACCGGAGGTATTGGCATCAAAGAAGTTCACCCAGTATTGCCATTGCTTGGTCTGCTCGTTGCGGGTCTTTGACAGCCAGACATTTTCGGGCCCCATGAGCTTGGCATCCGAACGCAGGACATGGCCGAACACTTTTTGTCCCGCGAATGGATCGGGCAGTTTCACATACATGAAGCCCGCCGTAGCAGGCGCGTTGAGACGGTAGCTGGCGCTGCCGGTGGAATTGGCCTCCGCAGTTAACATAGCTGCGGCGCTCTGATCGGTAACCAAGGTATCCGGACCGTCGGATTCATAGATGCGGATCACATCGCCGTCCTGGGCCAGGAAATCCCGCACCGCATCACGCCCCGGCAGGTCCACCCGCACATCGTGAATCAGGAAATGAGCGTTGGTAGCAGCGATAACAGAAGTCAATGTGCCGCCCAGCTCATCGGCATGGCTGAACTTGGCGGTGAAATCGGTAAACTTGCCGGCCAGCGAGGTTTCCATGACCCAGCGCCCCATCTTGCTGCTGCCTGCGGCAATATCGCCGAAATCGATCAGCAGTGTGTTCTGCACCGGCGCATCGTTCACAAAGCTGCCGGTGAGTAGGAAATTGATCAGTAAGCCCTGCTTGTTTTCGATGATCTTCGGCTGCGCAGAATCGATCTTCAGACTTTTGGCCGTGTTTTGGCCGTCGTTCTTAACGCGCACTCCCAGCGTAAACGGCTCCACAGGTTCAATTTCCGGCGTCAACGCGTCATCGGCCCAGACGTTCTGGGTCAGGAAATAATCCAGCGTCAACATCGGCAAGGGTTTGACGGTGATGACGTCGGGGGACACATCCAGCACCGTATCCTCACCCGCAAAGGTGTATTTCAGCGTGGCGCCCACCAGATATTTCTTGCCGAACGGGTTGTCCCCCGCCGAACCCGAAGCAGGAATCAGCAGCCAATCGATGATCGCCGAGGTCTGCGGATTTACCGTGCCGGCGCCGGTGATGTCGGAAATGTCCTGTTTGCTGGAAACACGGATAAAGAATTTCGCGGTCGTATCATTGGGGTTGTCAGACACTGCGACCGGCACGCCGTTCTCGTCGGTGACCTTCACGTCCACCAAGACGTTCTGGATCACGCCGTCAACGGTGGTGTTATTGATCTTCATTTGAGCATCGAAGGCCTGGCGCTCCAGCGTCAATTCCTGCTTAATCTCGATCTTGACCCGGGCGCAAACGGTGTCCGCCGCATGGGCGAGAGTAGGTACAAAGGCCGCGAACAGGATCAGCCACAAGACGACGTAAAGCCGTATTAATCCGTTATCGTGCAGCAGGGCAAAAACGTTGAAAGGTCGTTGATTTTTAATTTCCATTGAGTTGCACCTTATTGATCGCGTCTCTGCGTGTTATCTGTCACTTTGAGTTTTTACTCTGCCCCCCAAATATTTGACTCAAAATATTCTCTTCGTACCTCAGCGCATATATGGACTCCTCCGTTTTGCAAGCTTTTTCTTTTCGATCGCTACGGTCAGTCAACGCAGTTGCTGCCATATATCCGGCCTGTTAATGAGGTCTTTGCTGCCTCTGGCCCTGATGGATTTCCGC
>JAQTLI010000268.1 GCA_028714995.1 Methylobacter sp.
TGTTTGCGCTGGTGATGTTTTTTGTTGGCGGCGCAATGGCAATGGTTATTCGTGCCGAATTATTTGAACCGGGTATGCAATTTGTTAACCCGCAGTTCTTTAATTCAATGACCACTATGCACGCTTTGGTTATGGTGTTTGGTGCGGTTATGCCTGCATTCGTTGGCTTGGCTAACTGGATGATTCCAATGATGATTGGAGCTCCAGATATGGCATTGCCACGTATGAATAACATGAGTTTCTGGTTGTTGGTTGCCGGTGTTTTATTGCTGGCCAGCACCTTATTCATGGAAGGTGGCGCACCTGCTAGTGGCTGGACTTTGTATCCGCCATTAGTATTGCAAACCGGCAAGGCATTTCCTTTTGCGATTTTCTCGGTGCATTTGCTGGGTATCTCGTCAATCATGGGTGCTATTAATATCATTGCAACTATTTTCAATATGCGTGCGCCTGCAATGACATTAATGAAGATGCCGATGTTTGTTTGGACCTGGTTGATTACCGCTTTCCTGTTAATCGCTATCATGCCGGTTTTCGCTGGTGCGGTAACCATGTTGTTAACAGACAAATTCTTCAATACCAGCTTTTTTGATGCGGCTGGTGGCGGTGACCCTGTGCTATATCAACACATTTTCTGGTTTTTTGGGCATCCCGAAGTTTATGTAATGATTCTACCTACCTTTGGTGTGGCTTCTACAATCATTCCAGTATTTGCTCGTAAACCTTTGTTTGGCTATAGCTCAATGGTTTATGCGACTGCTTCGATTGCATTCCTGTCATTTATCGTATGGGCTCATCACATGTTTACGGTGGGCATGCCAGTGGCAGGCGAGCTGTATTTCATGTACGCAACCATGTTAATTGCGATTCCTACCGGGGTTAAGGTTTTTAACTGGACTGCGACCATGTGGAAAGGTTCGATGACCTTCGAAACGCCTATGATGTTTTCGATTGCTTTCGTCGTTTTGTTTACGATGGGTGGATTTACTGGTTTGATGATGTCTATTGCGCCTTCTGATTTCCAGTATCACGATACTTACTTTATTGTTGCCCATTTTCATTACACACTGGTTCCAGCATCGGTATTCATATTGATGGCTGCCGGCTATTTCTGGTTGCCTAAGTGGACTGGTCATATGTATAACGAAAAAATTGGCCAGTTGCACTTCTGGTTGTCTGCCGTGTCAGTAAATATTCTGTTTTTCCCCCAGCATTTCTTGGGGTTAGCGGGTATGCCACGAAGAATTCCTGATTATGCGGTTCAATTTGCAGACTGGAATATGATCTCGAGTATTGGTGGTTTTATATTCGGTGCTAGCCAGTTGTTATTTTTGTATATCGTTATTGATACCATTAGAGGTGGAACTGGTGAAAAAGTTTCTGATGAAGTTTGGGAAGATGCTGCTAAGCATAGCCTAGAGTGGACATTGCCATCACCACCCCCTTATCATTCTTTCACTACACCACCGACAGTTATACCAACTGAACATATGTAATGTGTCGTATGCAGACTGCTTTGTGCTGTATTGCTAACAGCAGTCTGCTTGGCTATCAGGTGAGTTAATGAATATAAAAAAGAAAAATATTTTGACAGCATTGGTTTTAGTTACGATTGCAGTCATTATTTATGTTTTAGCGGTAATTAGAGCAGTTTCTCAATGAGTGAAAGCGTTAATAAAAAAAACGCAAAATTGGTTCGTACGTTATTGTTCGTAGCAGTAGGGATGTTTGGTTTTGGCTACGCCCTGGTTCCGCTTTATGATGTTTTGTGTGAAATCACAGGCATCAATGGAAAGGTCGATTCAGCAGCAGTCAAAGAAGCCAGTTACGAAGTCGATAAGAACAGGGAAATCACTGTAGAATTTATGACATCGCTGAATGAATCAACACCTATGGTGTTCCGTTCAGAAACAAAAAAAATGAAAATTCATCCGGGCGAATATTATACGGTGAATTTTTATGCTGAAAATAAGACTGATAAAGTAATGATTGCTCGGGCAATTCCAAGTATTTCGCCTGGACCAGTTGCTGAATATTTTAAAAAGACCGAGTGTTTTTGTTTTTCAGAACAAACATTCAAAGCACGAGAAGGTAGAACTATGCCGGTTCGTTTTGTTGTTGATCCTGAGTTACCTCAGCAATATAAAACAATTACACTTGCATATACATTTTTTGATAATACTGAAACTTCAGTGAAAAAATAATAGGGGAAGTTTATGTCTACAAGTGACGCTTATTACATTCCGCATAAAGCTACCTGGCCAGTCATTGGTACTGGCGGCTTAGTGATCATGCTGGCTGGATTTGCAAATTATTTAAATGGCTCAGCTATCGGTCCAACCATGATGGTGTTGGGACTGCTTGTATTTATTGTCATGCTTACCGGCTGGTTTACATTGCAGTCCGGGGAAAGTGAATCAGGCATGTACAGTACCCAGGTAGGTATTTCCTATCGTATGGGCATGATGTGGTTTATCTTTTCAGAAATCATGTTTTTTGCTGTTTTCTTCGGTACTCTCTGGTACACGCGTAATTTATCGGTGCCCTGGTTGGGCGGTGAAGGCACTGGCGCGCCGACTAAAGAGATGTTGTGGCCATCTTTTGAGGCAGTTTGGCCAACGAATGGTCCTGGTAAAGTAGGTGGTGATTTTGAGCCTATGGGTGCATGGGGTTTGCCTTTTCTGAATACCTTGATTTTGTTAACCAGTGGCGTGACCTGCACTTGGGCGCATCATGGTTTGTTAGCAAAAAATCGTGAACAGTTAATTAAAGGATTAATTGCAACTGTAGCCTTGGGTTTCTTGTTCGTGACTTTTCAAGCCATTGAGTATCATGAAGCTTATACTGAAATGGGTTTGACTTTAGGTTCAGGTATTTATGGATCTACATTCTTCATGTTAACCGGCTTTCACGGTTTTCATGTATGCATAGGTGCTATTATCCTGAGCGTTGTTTTGTTTCGTAGCTGGAAAGGACATTTCAAACCAGAAAACCATTTTGCTTTCGAAGCAGCAGCCTGGTATTGGCATTTTGTTGACGTGGTATGGTTAGGGTTGTTTGTGTTTGTTTATTTAATGTAATTTGACACTGCAATACTGAAAAAAGCGCTGCCTAACAGGCAGCGCTTTTTTTTTGTCGGGATGATTGGTAGTCGTTTTTGTGTTATTTAGTTTGATCCGATTGTTCGGATTTTTGTAGGTGCATCTGAGCACCCAAGCCGTGCGGTTTAATGATCCCTGTTGTAAATGCAATAAAAATAAAAATAAACAAGAGGATTGAAAGCGTAATCCGAAAAGTCAGAGCCTTGACTGTTTTTTCGGATTGCTCTTGAGTCTTATGTTTAACCAGATGAAACAGTGCAGAGCCGAGACTGATAATTATCAGGAGAAAGGCAATAATAATGATGCTTTTTATAATCATGATTGAGTTATGCTGACGGAAGGTTTTTGTATTTTCGGTCATTCAGGCGTCTGTGCCAATAGAGGAAAGAAAAAAAGCATGATACAAGTGGCCATTACTCAATGAAGTTTGAAACAATCCCAACTTTAGTTTATTTGTGTTTATTACCCTTGTTGCTTGCACTGGGTGCTTGGCAATTAGATCGAGCAGAACAGAAAAGGGTGTTTCTTAAACTGCAAGAACAGGGTGGGGTAACTGAAACTCTGCACTTGTCGGCAGCTATTGAAGATAACACGGAAGCGCTGAGATATAGAAAGGTAGAAGCTGTTGGAAGTTATGATGAATCGCATCAGTTTTTGATAGACAATCAGATCAGCGCTGGGAAAGCCGGCTACTTTGTCATGACGCCATTTATTTTGCAGGGAGAATCCAAGGCTGTTTTAGTGAACAGAGGCTGGATTCCCTTAAATCAGGATCGGTCAGCCTTGCCTGATTTGCCGATTAACAAGGCGATAACAACCATTTCAGGACGGATTAATAATTTCCCAAGTGTTGGTATAAAATTGGCTGGCGCGGAATTGCCAACAGATACCTGGCCCTCGGTAGTGCAAGTGGTTGACAGTACAATTCTCGCCAAGAAATTAGGCTATCCATTATTTCAATTCCAGATTGAGCTGGATAAGGACTTGCCTGATGGGTTTAAACGCGAATGGCAGACAACAACTGTCATGCTGCCTGAACAACATACAGCTTATGCAGTTCAGTGGTTTGCATTGGCTTTGACACTAACAATCATATTTATTTGGTACAGTTATAAAAAAGAACGATGAATAATCAAAAAAATAAAAATCACCTGTTAATACTAGGTCTCTTTGGGATGACTATCATTCCGTTTTTAATCGCTTGGGGATTAAAAGAAAATCCAGAACTTGTAAAAGGCCAGACAAATATTGGACAGTTGATAACGCCACCGATGACAACCGAACGCAGCGACCTAACCGGTTTTGATAAGTTTACTGCTGATAATAGGGGAGAGCTTTCCGGGCACTGGTTGCTGGTAAACATCATCCCGAATAATGAATGTAATGAAAGTTGTATGGAAGCAATTCATAAAACCAAGCAATTACGCTTGATGTTGAACAAGGAGCTGACCCGCACGCGTCGAATAGTCATCCTTTTAAAAGATGTTGAGCCTGAAACCGCAAACCAATGGTGGGTGGATGATAAAACCTTATTAAGAGTCAGACCCAATGATGTAGTGAGTAAAAAAATTGCTGAAATTAGACAGGGTAATGTGCCTGATGGGATGCTTTTTTTAATGGATCCTCTGGGTAATTTAATGATGCAGTATGAGCCAGGATTTGATCCTTACAGTGTAAAAAGTGATCTTATGCATCTCCTGAGAATTTCACAAATCGGTTAATGGAAAATAACATGTTCAGAAAAATAACTCTCTTTAGCGTTGTTTTAGCTTTAATAGTTATCGTATTAGGTTCCTATGTCCGTTCATCCGGAGCTGGCCTCGGCTGCCCCGATTGGCCCGGTTGTTACGG
>JAQTLI010000269.1 GCA_028714995.1 Methylobacter sp.
TGACAGCCAATGAGCGGATTTCTTTAATTAAAACATTAAATGATTCCGGCATACCGGCTTCCATTTTATGATCGCCATCGACAATGTTTTTATACATTCGCGTTCTGCCGGTCACGTCATCAGATTTAACTGTCAACATTTCCTGCAAGGTATAGGCTGCACCATAAGCTTCAAGCGCCCAGACCTCCATCTCACCAAAGCGCTGGCCGCCGAACTGTGCTTTACCGCCTAATGGCTGCTGAGTAACCAGACTATATGGCCCCGTTGAACGCGCATGCATTTTGTCATCAACCAAGTGGTTCAATTTCAGCATGTACATGTAACCAACGGTAACCTCCCGTTCAAATGGTTCGCCTGTCAAGCCATCATAAAGAGTAACCTGCCCATGTTCAGGCAAATCTGCCAACTTCAGCATGGTCCGAATTTCTTCTTCGCTTGCGCCGTCAAATACAGGAGTCGCCATAGGCACACCGCCAACAAGATTTTCCGCCATTTCCAGAATTTCTTTATCTGAAAATGAATCCAAATCTTCTTTACGACCACTGCTGTTGTAGATTTTGTCCAGATATTCTCTGATCGCAGTAACCTTGGCCTTTTCTTGATCATACTGAGCTTCCAGCATTTTACCAATCTTGATGCCCAAACCTTTTGCTGCCCAGCCCAAATGCGTTTCCAGCACCTGCCCGACGTTCATCCGCGAAGGCACGCCTAACGGATTCAAGACAATATCGACCGGATTACCATCAGCAGTATATGGCATATCTTCAATCGGCCTAATCATGGAAATAACACCTTTATTTCCGTGACGACCCGCCATCTTATCGCCCGGCTGAATGCGCCTTTTAACCGCTAAATAAACCTTGACCATTTTCAGAACACCTGGAGCCAAATCATCACCCATGGTGATTTTCTTACGCTTGACTTCAAACTTCTCATCAAAGTCTTTTCTTTGCTGTTCTACCTGAGCGACAACCGTTTCCAGCTGAAGATTGATATCTTCATCCTTCATACGAATTTTCAGCCACTCTGAATGCTTCAAGCCATTAAGGTACGCTTGCGTAATTTCAGTTCCCGCTTTTAATTGACCTGGGCCTGATTGCGCCACTTTTCCAATCAGCAGTCGGGCAACACGAGCAAAGATATCTTCTTCAAGAATCTTTAGCTGATCATCAAGGTCTTTTCTGTAACGCTTGATTTCTTCCTGTTCAATATCCAGAGCCCGCTTGTCTTTCTTTACGCCATCACGGGTAAATACCTGAACATCAATAACCGTACCTTCAATACTACCAGGTACACGTAATGAGGTATCTTTGACATCAGCTGCTTTCTCACCGAAAATCGCACGTAATAATTTTTCTTCTGGCGTTAATTGGGTCTCGCCTTTTGGCGTTACCTTGCCCACCAGAATGTCACCACCTTTAACTTCAGCGCCAACATAAACAATCCCAGACTCATCAAGTTTGGATAATGCTTCTTCACTGACATTAGGAATATCCGCAGTAATTTCTTCTGGGCTGTGCTTGGTATCACGCGCTACGCAAGTTTTCTCTTCGATATGGATGGTGGTGAAACGGTCTTCTTTAACGACACGCTCTGAAACCAGAATCGAATCCTCAAAGTTGTAACCATTCCAAGGCATAAATGCAACCAGCATGTTTTGCCCTAAAGCCAATTCACCCATATCCGTAGACGGGCCATCTGCCATAATGTCACCGGCTTTAACGATGTCACCAGGTTTTACCAGTGGTTTTTGGTTGATACAGGTATTCTGATTCGAACGCGTATATTTAATCAAATTGTAAATATCAACACCTGGTGTACCCGTTTCAGTCTCTGTATCATTTACGCGCACCACGATTCTGGCCGCATCAACCGCTTCAATCTTACCACCACGCGCTGCAACTACAGTTACGCCTGAATCTTTTGCAACAGTTCTTTCCATACCTGTACCCACTAATGGCTTTTCGGCTCTTAGCGTAGGTACGGCCTGACGTTGCATATTTGAACCCATCAACGCACGGTTAGCGTCATCATGCTCAAGGAAAGGAATAATGGAAGCTGCTACCGATACAATCTGCTTTGACGACACGTCCATGTACTGCACGGTGTCAGACATAGCCAACGTAAATTCATCTTTATGACGACATGACACCAGACCTTCAACTAGTTTTCCGTTTGCATCCACGGCAACACTGGCCTGCGCAATGACAAACTCACCTTCTTCAATTGCTGACAAATAATCGACATGGTCAGTTACTTTACCATCGACTACTTTCCTATAAGGTGTTTCCAGGAAACCATAATTATTGGTACGCGCATAGACTGATAATGAATTTATCAAGCCGATGTTTGGACCTTCAGGCGTTTCAATTGGGCATACGCGGCCATAATGAGTTGCATGTACGTCACGAACTTCGAATCCTGCGCGTTCTCTTGCCAAACCACCAGGCCCTAATGCAGAAACACGACGTTTGTGTGTCACTTGTGATAATGGATTATTTTGATCCATAAACTGTGACAGCTGACTTGAGCCAAAAAACTCTTTTACTGCAGCAGAAACCGGTTTCGCATTGATGATTTCCTGCGGCATCAGGCCTTCTGAATCTGCCAACGTTAACCGTTCTTTAACTGCTCTTTCAACGCGAACCAAACCAACACGGAATTGGTTTTCGATCATTTCACCAACCGAACGAACGCGTCTGTTGCCTAAATGATCAATATCATCAACATTTCCGTTGCCGTTACGAATATCGATTAATTCTTTAAGTACATCAATGATGTCTTCTTTGGTTAAAGTACCAGGCCCTGTTATTTCTTGCCGACCCAGCCGACGATTGAACTTCATCCGTCCTACAGTAGACAAATCATACCGTTCATCTGTAAAAAACAGATTCTGGAATAAGTTTTCTGCTGATTCTTTGGTTGGTGGCTCGCCAGGACGCATCATCCGGTAAATTTCAACCAGTGCTTCCAATGTATTAGTGGTAGTATCCAGTCTCATCGCATTAGAGATGTACGGCCCCTTATCCAAGTCATTAACAAACAGGGTATTTATTTCAGTAATACCGCTTTCAATGCTTCGATCTATTATTGCCAACGTAATCTCATCGTTTACATTAGCAACCAGTTCACCTGTAGATTGGTCTATAAGGTTATGACCTAAAATCTTGCCAACTAGGTAATCCTTTGGCACTTCAACTTCAGTTAAGCCAGCTTTATGCATTTCACGAATATGCTTAGCCGTGATCCGACGACCTTCTTCAACTAAAACCTGGTTTTTATTCTTGATATCAAATGCTGCAATTTCGCCACGCATACGCTCAGGAACAATATGGAAAATGCATTTTTTATCGCTAATTGTAAATTTGTTGGTCTCGAAGAAAATTTGAATCATTTCTTCGTTATTGAACCCTAAACTTCTAAGCAATATGGTTGCAGGTATTTTTCTGCGTCTGTCAATTCGAACATAAACACAGTCCTTATGATCGAATTCAAAATCTAGCCATGACCCCCGGTAAGGGATAACACGTGCATTAAATAACAACTTTCCTGACGAATGAGTCTTTCCTTTATCATGATCAAAGAAAACACCTGGGGAACGATGCAATTGAGAGACAATAACTCTCTCTGTTCCATTAATGACAAATGTTCCATTGTCTGTCATCAAAGGCAGTTCACCCATGTAAACTTCTTGTTCACGGATGTCCTTGACTACCTTGGCATTAGCCGAGGCTTCTTTATCATAGATAACCAAGCGAACCAACACCCTTAAAGGTGCGGCATAAGTCGCGCCTCTTTGTTGGCACTCTCTTACATCAAAAACAGGTTCCCCCAATCTATATTTAACGTATTCCAGTACCGCATAGCCGGAATGACTTTCAATAGGGAAAACACTGGAAAATGCAGCATGCAAGCCGCTATCTTCTCGCTTTTCGGCTGAAACGCCTGATTGCAAAAAGCCAGCATACGAATTAATTTGCGTTGCCAATAGATAGGGAACATCTAGTACTTCAGTACTTTTCCCAAAGTTATTTCGAATACGCTTTTTTTCGGTAAAAGAGTAGGACATATCGCTTCCAAACCTTTTCGTCATAGAAAATTTTTTACTGTGCAATTATGCAAACAGTAAAAGGCCGGCGACAAAATTGCCGCCAGCCATACTTAAATAAAGGCGTGAGCCCTTAATCTGTTATTGTCGAGATTATTTAATTTCGACGGTTGCGCCTGCTTCAACAAGCTGATTTTTACAGTCTTCTGCTTCTGCTTTAGATACGCCTTCTTTCAGTGTTGTTGGAACACCTTCAACTGCGTCTTTAGCTTCTTTCAAGCCCAAACCAGTAATAGCACGAACCGTTTTAATAACAGCAACTTTGTTTTCACCGAAAGATGTCATAATAACATCAAATTCAGTTTGTTCTTCAGCAGCCACAGCAGCCACAGGTGCCGCAGCTACAGCAACAGCAGCAGATACTCCAAATTTTTCTTCCATCGCTGATATTAAATCAACGATTTCCATAACGCTCATCTTTGAGACCGCTTCCAAGATATCTTCTTGCGAAATTGCCATGTGTATTCCTCTAAAATAATAAGTTTTAAACTGGTTTCTAAAAAGCTTATGCCGCTTCTTTCTGGTCTCTGACTGCAGCCAAAGTACGAACAAATTTCTCTGTAGGCGCTCTCATTACAGACATCAATAGAGCAATGCCTTGATCACGAGTAGGCAGACTAGCAAGTCGAGCAAGCTCAGACCCATCATAAGACTGCCCACCAATAGCAACAATCTTAGTGATTAATTTGTCATGACTTTTTGCAAAATTACTGATTAAACGTGCAGCAGCACCAGGATCTTCCATCGAAAATGCAAGCAATAACGGACCAACCAGCCCATCTTGCATGCATTCAAATTCAGTTCCTGTAACTGCCCGTTTCGCCAGAG
>JAQTLI010000270.1 GCA_028714995.1 Methylobacter sp.
CGCTGGAACCCGTTGAACGTCAAGCGCCCTTATATGCTGCCTTATAACGGCAAAAATGCGCTGGTCGTAGGTCTTGGGCCAGCAGGTTACACCATGAGCCATTATTTGCTGAATGAAGGCTTTGGCGTTGCAGGCATTGACGCGTTAAAACTCGAACCGTTGCCGATAGCATTAACCGGCGACAGCGAAAACGCGCCTGAGCCGATTATTGACTTTAACGACATTTACGAAGAGCTGGATAAACGCACCCTGGCCGGATTCGGCGGCGTGGCGGAATACGGCATCACCGTGCGCTGGGACAAGAACTTCCTTAAGGTCATTTACCTGACCCTGCTCAGACGTGAGGCATTCCGTGCTTATGGCGGCGTCCGTTTTGGCGGCACCATCACCATTGAAGATGCATGGAAAATGGGCTTTGACCATATCTGTCTCGCTTCCGGCGCAGGCCAGCCAACGATCATTGACCTGAAGAACAACCTGATTCGCGGCATACGCAAGGCCTCCGATTTCCTGATGGCACTGCAGTTAACCGGCGCAGCCAAGGCTTCCTCTCTGGCGAATTTGCAGGTGCGCCTGCCTGCCGGCGTTATCGGCGGCGGTCTGACCGCTATCGATACCGCCACGGAACTGATGGCGTATTATCCCGTTCAGGTTGAAAAAATACTGAACCGCTATGAAACGCTGAGCAATGTGTACGGCGAACAAACCGTCCGCAACCGCTATGACGCTGAAGAAATCACCATCCTTGATGAATTTCTGGCGCACGGCAAGGAAATCGTTGCCGAACGCAAACGCGCCGAAGCCGCTGGCGAACAACCCCACTTTCAGCCGCTGGTTGAAAAATGGGGCGGCGTGACGCTGTTCTACCGCAAAGGCATGAAAGACGCGCCAGCCTATCGGCAAAACCACGAAGAAATTGCCGAAGCATTGGAAGAAGGCATTGCCTTGGCCGAAGGCATGAGCCCGCAAAGCGCATTGGCCGATCAATATGGCCATCTGAATGGCGTAGAGTTCGAAAAATTAGTGCCCGAACACGGCCGCTGGATCAGCTCAGGACAAACCGTGAACGTGCCCTTGCGCAGCCTTTACATTGCAGCGGGCACATCGCCGAACACCATTTATCAGAGCGAATATCCAAACACCTTTGTCATGGATAAATGGTTCTTCCAGCGCTATGAGCCGGAATGGAAAGATGGCGACGTGGAACTGGTTGCGATGTCTGACGAAGCAGCGCCTAAACTGGGCAAGCCTGCACCGCTGACGTCTTACCAAAAAGACGGCAAATTCATCAGTTTTTATGGCGACAACCATCCTGTTTATGCCGGCAACGTGGTCAAGGCCATGGCCAGCGCGAAAAATGGTTATCCCTATATCGTCAAACTGTTTGAAAAAGAATTGGCTAACTTGAATCCGGCTGAGCAGCCTGAACGCGATGCCGCATTGAAGAAACTGTTCGCGACATTGGACGAGTCCTTTACTGCCACTATCGTTTCAATTAAACGACTGACACCGACCATTATAGAAGTTGTCGTCAAGGCGCCGTTGCAGGCAGAGAAATTCCAGCCCGGCCAGTTTTATCGCGTACAGAATTTTGAATCCAATGCGCCGGTTGTGGAAGGCACGGTACTGGCATCTGAGGCGATAGCGCTGACAGGCGCCGAAGTCGATAAAGAAAAAGGCACCATTTCTCTGATTGCTCTGGAGATGGGCTCATCCACACGTCTGTGCTCGACCTGGAAAGTAGGCGATCCGCTGGTGGTCATGGGCGTAACAGGAACGCCAACAGACATACCTAGCGGCCAAACCGTCCTTCTGCTGGGCGGCGGTCTGGGCAATGCCGTTCTCTTTTCTATCGGCAAAGCCTTGAGAGCCGCCGGTAACAAAGTGATCTATTTTGCCGGTTATAAATACAAGCAGGATATCTTTAAGGTAGAAGATATTGAAGCCGCATCGGATATTATTATCTGGTCGGTGGACAAAGCTCCCGGTGTTGAACCCATTCCAACCACGCGGCCTCAGGATAAAACCTTCGTCGGCAATATCCTTGAAGCCATGATCGCGTATGCCACAAACCAGCTGGGTGACCAACCCATCCAGCTGTCTCATGTCGATCACCTTATCGTTATCGGCTCAGACCGGATGATGGCTGCGGTGAAAGATGCCCGTTACGATGTTTTGAAACCGTATCTGAACAGGGTTCATCACGCTGTCGGTTCCATCAACTCGCCCATGCAATGCATGATGAAGGGTATCTGTGCTCAATGTCTTTGCAAGCATGTAGATGCTGAAACCGGGCACGAATATTTTGTCTATTCCTGCTACAACCAGGATCAGGATCTGGATAAGGTGGATTTCGAAAACCTGAATGCCCGATTGAGACAAAATACCGTACAGGAAAAACTTTCCAATCTGTGGCTGGATTATTTGCTGGAAAAACAGTCTTCATAAACCAAAAAGGCGGAAAACCCCGATGGGTGCTCCGCCTTTTAAACCATCAATAAATGCAAAGTTGGTAAGATAAACATGCGGGATGGGCTATTTATTCCATCCCGCTGCTATCAACGTCATATCGGCAAAGCCGCAAAAGCGTCAAGATCATCTACAGCAGCCGCTGTTCGGCGTATCAATTCCAGATTACCGTGCAAATTCATCAGACCACCCACGGCAAGCGTAATAACCATTGCCTCGAAAGCATAAGTGAGATGGGCGCAGTATCGTTGCATCAAAACGGTATTATCCATACCAACAACGCCATTGTCTGCCAGTGTCTGGACATACTTTGCAAGTAAACTTGCCTCATGGAGCCGCCGGGTTTCGGGATCAAGGGCGGTGGACAAAAAATAGGCAACATCACCCACTCCATCGCCAATACGGACAAGCTGCCAATCAAGAAATCCAGGCTGAAATCTGTTCCAGAATAAATTGCCGGGGTGACAGTCATGATGAATAAGCGTTTGAGGTGCTTCGGAAAGAAAACTCATCGCTTTGCGACGATGACGGGCAAAGTGGATAGCTGCCGCATGGAGAGTTGAAGGTATGCAACTTCCGGCCAGTCGTAATCCACGCTTCATTAATGGAACCGCCAAGGCAGTCCCCAAGCGATCTTCCAGTCGCCGAACAGGGCCAGCCAACCAACGATAAGTTGACCCAACATCCACTTTATTCCAAAAACGGGCGTGAAAATAGGCAAGTTGTTCGATCACCAAAGCAGCTTGTTCAACTGTCAGCGTATCGCTTGGACAACTGGGAATGGCACCAAATTCCGCGACATCCGCAAGAACCAGTGTTGATCCCATTCCAAACCTGCTTTGTGCCGCCAGGCAAGTAGGCATAACAAGAGGTACCGACTGAGCAACATCTTTATAAAAACGCACTTCTGTCTGCAGCAGCCTTGGTAAAGTAGTAATCATCCTTGCCCGCCATGCCATTGATGGCAACTTTACAAACCAGCGCCGGGCTAACGTATCCGGCCCATTGTGCTCGATAGTGATACGAACCCGCGTTGTCGTCCCAATATCGATAGAAACAACATCTGCACTAGTAACAACAATATCGTCATGATGTTTATCAACGACTCGTTGAGCCCAGGTAACTGTCAAATCACTGGGTTTGCGAACGATAATATTTTGCTTCATCTTTTTTACCATGCTTCACTGCGTCTATGCAGAATGAGGTATTTACCTCATCCCAACTCCAAGCCTTCCCCAACCATGAAGTAAAATTTTATTGGCTAATCTCGCCTCTGTCGGACGGGTGATTATTATTGCCCGTCCAGCCAATCCTGCTGATGTAAATCATCATCAAGCATTTCATCCTCTTCTGTTTCACCCTTATAGCCATCCGCTATAAACAATGACAACTCCATGCGCAGCGTAGCCAGAGCGGCATCAAGCTCACGGCGTTCCTCTGCATCGAATGTGGACTCTAAGGTAGATGCATTGTGATGTACCAGGGTGTCATAGAGCAGTTGCGCCTGCTCTTGGGTGTATTGTGGATTATTCATTGTTTAAGTTCATGTTATTCATAATATTAGCCTCCCTGTCCGTTGCTTAACCTGGCGGCCAGATCATTTGGCGGCCGCCTAACAGATGCAAATGCAGGTGATAAACGTCCTGTCCGCCCTTCCTGTTACAGTTAAACACTGTTCTGTAACCTTCTTCAGACAAGCCCTCCTGTTTGGCCAGCTTTACTGCCGTTTGTAATAAACGACCTGCCAACAGTGCATCATCCAAGTCATTCAAGGTTGCAAAATGGCGCTTGGGGATAACAAGAATATGCACGGGGGCTTGAGGATTGATGTCTCTGAATGCCAGCACACTGTCATCTTCAAAAACCACATCCGGTTTAATTTCACCAGTAACCATTTTGCAAAACAAACAATCAGCCATCGTTCACCTCTCCTAAATTTCTATGCGGCCATTAAAAGCATGGGATAACGTGCCGCTATCGGTAAATTCCAACTCACCTCCCATCGGTACACCATGCGCAATCCTGCTGGCTTGTACTTGATGTTTTCTGGCCAGCTCGCCGATAAAATAGGCTGTCGCCTCGCCTTCTACCGTTGAGTTGGTCGCCAAAATCAGTTCTTTAACATGACCTGCCACCAGCTGCTGTTCAAGCAGATCCAGGCCGAGCTCATCAGGCCCTATGCCATCCAGGGGAGATAACCGGCCATGCAGCACGAAATAGTGTCCTCTGAATACTGTTGCCTGATCTACAATCCAGACATCGGAGGGACTTTCTACAATGCAGATAATGGAGCTATCTCTTGAGTTATCGCCACAGATTTCGCACAAACCGTCTTCAGTCAAGGTGCGGCATTGCCTGCAATGCCCAATTTCTTCAATTGAGCGCAGCAGTGTTTCGGCCAGCGTTTGTGCGCCATTGCGGTCACGCTGGAGCAGATGAAAAGCCATGCGTTGAGCGGTTT
>JAQTLI010000271.1 GCA_028714995.1 Methylobacter sp.
AGGCATGCTGTCCATGTTAAGTTCCGTCAGGGTTTTTTCGACCAATTGTTCTTTAATCTTGTTGCGGACAACCAGATCTACGCCCATTAAAGACGCGGCTTCATCTTCATTCAAGGTGGCGTAACAACCGCTGACGACCATCTTGGCTTGCGGATTATCGCGATGTATGCGGCGTATGAGTTGGCGTGATTTTCTGGCGGCATCCTGCGTCACGGCGCAGGAGTTAATCACAATCAGGTTGGCGGCTTCGGCCCTGCGGGTTATTTGATGGCCGGATTTTTGAAATGCCTGCGCCCAGGTTTCCAGTTCCGCTTCGTTAAGGCGGCAGCCGAGTGTTTTTAAGTGTACTAACATTTATCCAAAGAACCAGTATGCAACGAAAATGGAGGCAACAACGCCTGCTAAATCGGCTATTATCCCACACGCCGCGGCGTGACGGATTTTTTTGATACCCACAGCACCGAAGTAAATCGCCAGTACATAAAAGGTGGTTTCGGTGCTGCCTTGCACGATGGCCGACAAGCGGCCGGCAAACGAATCCGGGCCCAGTGTTTTCATGGTGTCGATCATCATCGCTCGGGCTCCGCTGCCGCTGAAAGGTTTAATGAGCGCGGTGGGCAGGGCATCGACAAAGCGGTCGTCGAGCATGAAATAATGCACTATATTACGGACTAAATCGGCGACCAATTCCAGTGCGCCGCTGGCCCTGAACACGCCGATGGCAACCAGCATTGCCACTAAATAAGGGATGATGGTGGTGGCGGTATGAAAGCCTTCTTTGGCGCCTTCAATAAACGCGTCGTAAGCATTAATGCCTTTATTAATGGCGCCCAAAATAAAGGTGATGACCAGGGAAAACAGAATCACGTTGCTCATGGTCGCGGACTGCTGGAGCATTTGTTCTTGCGGCAAGCTGGAAAAATATGCCAGCAGGCCGCCGACAACCAGAGTAAAGCCGCCCAGATAAGCCACGACAACCTTATCCAGCAGATTGATTTTCTGCACGAATGCGACGGCAAGCAAACCCGCCAGCGTAGACATGTAAGTGGCTATCAAGATCGGGATGAAAACGTCAGTCGGGTTTGCCGCACCCAGTTGGGCGCGGTAAGTGAAAATCGTCACCGGAAACAAGGTAACGCTTGAAGTATTGATCACCAGAAACAGAATCTGTGCGTTGCTGGCGGTTTCCGGATTCGGGTTGAGCGTTTGCAGTTCCTGCATCGCTTTAATGCCCAGTGGCGTTGCGGCATTGTCCAGCCCCAGCGCATTGGCGGAAATGTTCATCACGATAGCGCCCAAGGCAGGATGGCCTTTGGGTACATCAGGCATTAAACGGCTAAATAAAGGCGTTAGACTTTGGGTTAATAACAGGATAAATCCGCTCTTTTCGCCGATACGCATAATACCCAGCCATAAGGCCAGTACGCCGGTTAGGCCTAACGATATTTCAAAAGCCGATTTCGACAAGGCAAACATGGCTTCCATGATTTGCGCGAAGACCTGCTGGTCGCCTAGGAAAATCAGTTTGAACAGGGCGGTGAAAAAGGCGACCAGGAAGAAAACAATCCAGATGATATTGAGCACGATAGGCGAGAGAAGGTAAATAACGGTTCGGCTATTCTAGTGCCTGAAAGACATGCTTGTCTTGTTTTACAGGGAAGTATTGAAAACAATAATTAAATCAAAGCAGCCATTCTATACGGCTTAATGTTATTATTTTAATTTTAGTACGCGGCATAAAATTATGGATTCAGGTTGAATCCCCTGAAAATTCATCTTCGAACGATAATATGAAACAAAAATACACACCCTTAAAAGATCATGATACGCCTATCAAAGTATTGTTTACCGGTTATCTGTGTACAGTTGGCATAGGTTATTTTTTTGCATTGATTCAGATATTGTTTACGCATGGCATGGCCGATGGCAAATTCGGCCTGTCCGTTGACGATATTGTTTACAGTTATTACGGTAACCGTTCAGGAACCGTTCTGGAGCAGAAACTGAATGGCTCGATGAAGGATAACGCGCCGGAACTTGAGCGCTTCAAGATTATGGAATGGGTCAGGGACGGCGCCGACAGCGATGATTACAAGGCGGATGGCATCGATAAAATAATCGAGAGCCGTTGCGTGATGTGCCATAACAAGGAAGCATCCGGGATACCGGATTTTACCCAATTTGAGGCTTTAAAAGCTTTAACCACCGAGGATACAGGTGCTACATTCGCGTCATTAACACGGGTTTCACATATCCATTTGTTTGGCATTAGTTTTATTTTTATGTTCGTAGGGCTTATTTTCAGCTTTGCGGAGACCACCTCAACCAAATACAAATGTATTGCTATAGGTATGCCTTATGCGTTTTTGATAGCGGATATCCTGTCCTGGTGGCTGACCAAAATTCACCCGATGTTTGCCTGGTTGGTTATTATTGCCGGTATGGGGATGGGTATTTCATTTATGTTTATGTGGGTAACTTCTATCCTGGAAATGTGGCTGTTTAAGCCGGTTTTCATCGATGGCTACGGCAAAAACTATCTGCAATGGCGGGATAGGTTTACTTTAGAATTGAATAAAGCACGTTTTGCTAAAATAGCAGCTTTTATTGAGCGCATTGCGGAACAGGTCAAGCCCGTTGCGGTGACGGCTTTAGACGAATGGCTGACACGCGGTTGGCCATTTATCAGGAGTCTATTTAAGAAGTAGCATCACTTCAAGATTTAGCAGTTATTTAAAATCCGGATCTTGTTTTTATGTGGAATCCGGATTTTTTTTGGCTTTAGACTGGTTTCCAAACAAGAGATTGGAAACCAGTCTAAGATGATGTTGCAATGGACGGATTTTGATGAGATGTTTTATCAGTGTAAATGATGCTATCCGCCGTAATCATTAAGGTCTATTCCAGATATAAGGTTTCAGCAAGGTAATCGTGGCATGGGTGACGCCATCGGCATGTTTACTCGCTACTTTTGATAATTAATTAACCGCGTGCAGTTTTGTGACAGATCTATGCGCAAAGGGTTGGAGGTGTTTCTGACTATTTGTTGCTATTCGATGCTTAATAAAGAAACTGTTTCCTTCAATTTTTTTGGCCTGTTTTTTTGCTTCAGATGCTAAATCGACAATATCAACATGGGATTGGCACTGGCTGGTTGAAACGGGGTCTACCAGGCCAACTGACAGGCTTATTATAGGAAAGAAACAGTTTTCTTCCGCTCTGTTTTCAGTATGAATGCTGTCTGTTTTTATATATTCATCTTTGTAATAATTTGGGACGGTTTTTTTAAAGGCATTCAGAATACTTTCACAGCATTTTAACCAGTCATTACCCAGGAAAATGACTATAAAATCATCCCCGCCTATGTGACCGACCCGACCGCTCTCTGCGGGTATGTGTTGAATGAGTGTGTTGGCCACTATTTTAATAATATCGTCACCGGCACTGTAGCCATAAACGTCATTAAAAGGCTTGAGGTTATCAAGATCAAAGTAGCCGAAACCGAAGGGTATTTTGGCTGCCAGTAATTGGTTGATCTGGTCATTAATGGGGACGCCGCCGGGCAATAGGGTAAGGGGATTGGTGTATTTAGCATTGTAGATTTGCTGACGGGTGATTTCTTCAAGCAATTTCAGTATCGTTCCTATGCCTGTATATTCCCCGTCATTGGTAATAATAAAAGCCTGATCATTGCGCATTGATGATGTCAGTTGTTTACTGACGATTTCAATAGGTGTGTCTTGATCAATACTTAATGGTGTTCTGTCTATGAATGAACAAATAGGTTTTTTGCCATACGACTCTATGCCATAGCGACTGGAAAATAGTTTGGATAGAAAGCTGTCGCGATAAATAATGCCAGAAGCCACATTGTTATCAACCAAGGGCAGAATGGTTAAGTCACTGTTGAGATGAAACAAACTTATGACTTCACAGATGGCGGTTTCTGATGAAACGGGCGTTATGTATTTTGCGATATGAGTGGCTTTTGTAGCGTTAAATTGATCTGGTTGATTGCGTGTAATAAATAATGATTTGTCAATTTTTTCTAAAGGAATAGACGTTGGTCGGGCAAAATAATAGCCCTGAGCATGAGTAATGCCAAGTTGTTCTACGGCTTTAAATTCATCTTCTGTTTCGATGCCTTCAGCAATAACATTGCAATTGAGAGAGCTTGCAATTTTTTGAATGGATCGAACAAAATTAAGTTTGATCGGGTCGTTATGGATGCCTTGTATAAAATGCATGTCTATTTTTACATATTCAGGCAGTAATTCTGACCAGAGTCTTAATCCTGAGTAGCCTGCACCCAGATCATCAATGGCTATTTCAAAGCCCATTTTTCTGTAGTGGGCGACCGCTTCACACATTAGTTGAAAATCATCAGTCGGCTGATGCTCCGTTAATTCAATAACAACAAATCGCGGATCAATACCAAATTGATCCAGGAGCTTTAGTGTTTCTCCCTTTTTGAAGTCTGGTTGTAGCAGTACAGAAGGACTAACGTTAATAAACAGCTTCTCTTTGATATTTAAGCTGGCGTAGCGTTTTATGGTGACTTCTCGGCTGATGTATTCGAGTTTTGCGCTTAGATCAAAACGTTCAGCGGCATCAAACAAATTAAATGGGCTGTGCAGTGGACTATCGGAGGGGCCGCGGATTAAGGCTTCGTAGCCCATGATTTTCTTTTGAGATAAAGAAACGATTGGCTGAAAATGAGGCGTTAATTGCTTACCATTGATAATTTTGGTGAGTTCGTTGTACAGGATCGACATGTAATATTTCAGCTGGTCACAGTAGGATTGCGCCTAGAATAGAAGATGTTTATTACAGGAATGTGACAAGCAGAAAAGTGTCAGTTTTGACTTACAAGATGGGTAGACAGGTGTGCTTTGAAGAAAGTAGAGGGTATACGGCAGAT
>JAQTLI010000272.1 GCA_028714995.1 Methylobacter sp.
AAAGATGGATCCGTCCGATGGAATTGGCATTTGGAGCAATGGCGTGTTGGCTGCTATTTCTTATTGCTGCCAGTATAGGGTTGCCGGGGGCGAGCTTTCTGTTCTTCTGGCCATTGGCGCCTCTACTGTTGGCCTTCGGCATAGTGTTATGGCAACGCATTCAAAACACCTCGTCCCCCATGTATTTGGGACTCATGCTGCTCGGGACTGCCCCGGGCATCTTGATGTTAGCGCCATTCGTCAAAGCATTATTTATCGGATTAACACCGCAACTGGTTGGTGTGGTGATGGCTGTGCTGGTGATGTTGCTCGGCTTGTTGGTGCCGCTTATTGACGTATTAATACGCCGCTTGCTATTGCCGTGGTTGTCGCTGTCAATCGGTATTTTGTTCCTGGTGACAGGTTCAACCACCTCCGGATTTGATACCGAGCATCCGCGCCCCGATAATCTGTTTTACGCAGTGGATGGATCGACTGGAAATGCGCTTTGGCTTTCGCAGGACAAGTACCTCGACGAATGGACCCGAACTTTTTTCCCAGCCAATCCTGAACGACACCCGGTTCCTGAAATATTTGGAGATGGATCCAGTGATTTTTGGGTTGCAGCAGCCCCCCTATTCGCTTTGTCAGCGCCCGTCATCAAGGTGTTGGAAGACACTACTACGGCCAATAGCCGGAAGATTAACATTCAAGTCCAATCGCTACGACATGCTCCTGAGCTCAGCCTGTCTGTAGAAGGGACTGGCGTCATTAGCTCGAAAGTAGAAGGACGTCTTTTTTCACAAGCATTTCGTCGCGAATGGTATCTAAAAGGTTTTGGCATTCCACAGGAAGGCCTCAATATTGAATTGAATGTGCAAGCAGGCTCACCCTTTAAAATCAGAGTTATCGACTTCTCATACGAACTCCCACAGACAGGTTCGCAGCCACGCCCCTCCAGCATGATCACCCAGCCTTTTGGCTTGAGTGACACGACGGTAGTAGTCAAAACCATCACTTTCCAATGATTAAAAGACCTTTAATCGGCTACTTAACAATTGCCTCGCCCGATTGTCCGCGCCCGACGGAAGTTTGTCCGGACTGGCGTTAATCCAGGCAGCTATGTCTTTCCATGTGGTGGGCGCCTGCAAATCGCGTAACAGCATGTGGTAGCCGTGCTGATAAATCGCCACGGTTTTCTCCGTCGTATCCGTCGCAAGAAATTGCTGCAAGAACTCATAAGTCGGCTCCTTGGGGATGATTTCGTCTTTCTCGCCATAAAGCATCAGGGTATTTCCGCGCAGCGACGTGGCGCTGTTAAATGCCGCATCCATCAAATCGGTCAGCCCATACACTGTTTCCACGCGGGTAGCCTTAATAACCAACGGATCGCGCCCCAAGGCGCGGAGCATGTCGATATTATCCGATGCCACAACATGTACGCCCTCCCCTGTCAGGGTCAGCCAGGGCAAACTGTGCGCCAGCGTCCAAAGCAAACTGGTTTGATACCAGGGCATGGTTGACCTAGCCCACAACGCCGGAGCGGCGAGAATAACACCCTCAACTTTCGGCATCTCCGCCTGGCTCATGGCCGTGATGACAATCGCGCCACCCATGCTTTCGCCGAGCAGATAAATCGGGAGTGTCGGGTAGCGTTGTTTTACCAGTCGCACTAAAACCTGCAAATCCTTGGTATATGCCTCAGCCCCCGCCCACAAACCACGATGCGGAGCTAGGCCAAAACCGCGTTGATCATAAGCGAAACAGGCAATGCCCAGTTCGCTGAAATACTTTCCCGGCATATCAAAAAAATTGCTGTAATCGTTAAACCCGTGCAGCGCGATAATCACCGCATGAGGTTCCGTTTTCGGCAACCAGTGACGTAACGGCAAACTTGCGCCGTCTTCGGTGAGGAAAGCCTTCTCGTCAAGCTGTGCAGCATTGTTTTTCGCGCCGGGTGGATAAATCATCGGCATACAACCGCTTTGCGTAATGAGCAGAAAAAGGGCAATCAGTGTGTATCGGAGTTTCATTCGTTTAAATCAATTTTCTGTGTCAGATATCATTATTATAACCTTGTAAACAGGTTAAAGTGGCATACACATCCCGACACTTTGCTGTTTCGTATACTTTTTACAAGGCTAATCGGCTAAGGTGAATTGACGTTTTTTGCCTGTTTTGCCCGGTTAGTCAGCGAATTGGTAAGATCAGAAGCTGAGTTGCCATAACTTTACTGCAGCTTAGACTTGTCAAATAAAACCTCCACCAAGAATCCACCTAACTTGTCTGATCGCTCCATGTTAAGTTGCCCGCCGTGTTGTTCTACAATCACTCGTGCGATCGATAAGCCCAAGCCATGACCGTTTATCGATTCATCCAGTCGAGTACCACGCTGGGTTAATCTGGTCATATCATCTTCGGAAACACCGGGGCCATCATCTTCAATACTGAGATGAATCTCCCGATTGATGTTAAAAGTTACGATAACTCTGGATTTAGCCCATTGACAGGCGTTATCAAGCAGGTTCCCGATCAGCTCCAGCATATCTTCCCTATCTATTAATAATGTTTCCGTTTCCGGCGCGGAAAAAGTAATGGAAAGATTTTTATTCCGATATATGTTTTGTAAAACATGAATTAAAGCAGGTATTTCGCGCTTAATATCAAATTTTAAAGTCGCAGGGCCTGCACCGGCAAGACGCGCCCGTTTAAGTACACGATCCATCGTTCTTTGCATGTCTCTCGTCTGTGTTTGCAAGGTAGCACAGAACTCGGGCTGTAACTTTGAGGCTTCTTCCCGCGATAGTTGCTGCAACACAGTTAAAGGCGTTTTTAACGCGTGGGCGAGATCGCCCAAAGTGTTGCGTGAGCGTTGTAAACGCTGCTCCATTACACTCAACAACCAGTTGAATTCACCGACCAATGCAGCGACTTCTTGCGGAACATTGGTGTCAAGTTGTGTTCTTTCTCCATGTTCCAATGCTTTTATCTGCTTTTGAATGCGCAATAACGGATAAAACCCGATGCGTAAGATAATGACTTGTACAACAATCAATAACAGTAATAAAACCACTGAAATCAGTGTGTATCGATGCTGAAACAATGCTATGCGCGCCAAGGTTGGCGACAGGTCTTCAGCTAATGCAATGGTAATATTTCGATCCAGTTTGCTATAGCCAAACACCATAACAACTAAAGGTTGCTGCATTGGGCCTGTGACATAAAGCTTCTTTGTCTGACCTGCAGGTAGCCCCTGGATGTCATAATGTTGATCCATTAGCGAGCGGGAATGAATGACCTGCTCAGGGGTTATGACCTGATAATAGTCGCCTGAAAATGGCTCAAGATAGATAGGTTCAATTCGGTTAATATCCAGCGTAAGGTTGTTGCCGGCAACGATAGAAAGTGCAGCAAGAATGCTCATCGCATCATGTTCCAGATGGTCTACGACAGATTCTTCCGCCAGGTAACGAATTGAACTGCTGACCAGCCACCATAAAGTGATGAATGCAATGATAAGACTGATAAACAGACCCATGCCTAAACGCAGTTGTAATGATTTCATTCAGACATATCCTTGAATACATAACCCTGTCCACGTCGTGTTTCAATGCATTGCTTGCCCACGATATGGCGCAAATGACTCACGTAAACCTCGATCACATTACTGTCTTTGTCGGTATCAAAATCATAAACATGTTCAATCAACGTTGATTTACTTAGAACCTGCCCCGGATGCAGGATAAAAAAACGTAATAATTTGAATTCCATGCCTGTTAATTCGTGAATAACACCTGTTTTTAAAATCACCCGCTGACGATCTTCGTCTAACGTTAAACCACCTATTTGCAGTTTGCCGCCAGGATATTGATGGACACGATGAATTATGGCATTTACGCGCATCAGCAGTTCTTCGGTATGAAAAGGTTTTGCAAGATAATCGTCGGCGCCAGCTTTAAATCCATCTACTTTTTCATGCCATGCATCACGCGCAGTCAATATAATAACGGGGACAGCATTGCGATTAGCCCGCCAGTTTTGTAAAACCGTTAAACCATTACGTTTGGGCAGACCTAAATCCAGTATGACCAATTCATAAACACCATCATTGCCCAGATATTCACCTTCGATACCATCATGGGCAACGTCTACTGAGAAACCTGCTTTTTCCAGATCTTTTTTTAAAATGCGGACTAAATCATCGTTATCCTCAATGAGCAGTAGGCGCATGTTATCCTCTTATTACGG
Organism: Methylobacter sp.; assembly: GCA_028714995.1. Lineage (GTDB taxonomy): Bacteria > Pseudomonadota > Gammaproteobacteria > Methylococcales > Methylomonadaceae > Methylobacter_A. The sequence continues at coordinate 4,228 of JAQTLI010000272.1, forward strand.
GTTGCGTTGTTAAACGGCGTGCATACTTTGCCGGTTTTGCCGTGAAAGAAGGTCCAAATATAACAGCAATCCTGGCTATGTTGCTGTTTTTAAAATGCCCACGTCTGACTTCGGCTGGCAAAACAGGCGCTGAAAGTTAAAACCCTTTTACATCGCCAAGCGCCCCAATCTATGAGCTTGTGAGACAACGGCTTGAAACGTTTCGGCTTCCATTCTAAGTCGCTAGAAAACCAGCGACGTGCTTCCGAATGTTCTTCGTATGAGAGCCCTCCCAGTAGATTCGTTGGCAATCGACGCATCGATGGAAAACCTCATATTGACATCCTCCCCGACCTAAAGGACGGAGATTCCTACGGCGCTCAAGCAGCTATTGCTTGAGTCGCTTCGGTGGGTTCCTGCTTCACAGAACGACCTGACTGCACCGATTCTCCACAGGCTAACAAGCGGTATCCCCGCTCTAGCACGTTGATCGCACCGACTACATCGGCATGATTTTCGTATCCGCAATCGACGCAAAGGAACTTGGCTTTTGTTTTTCGATTGTCTTTCGATACATGATTACAGCACGGGCAAGTTCGACTGGTGTTATGTGGAGGCACGGCAAGCAATATCCCGCCGTTCCATGCTACCTTATAATGCAGTTGCCGTCTGAACTCTCCCCATCCTTGATCGAGGATCGAACGGTTTAGT
>JAQTLI010000273.1 GCA_028714995.1 Methylobacter sp.
AACAGGTCAATGGCATTGCCCTGCAATAAGCGTGGGGGCTCAAGATCAAGTCGCTGCATCCAGTCCAGTTGCGCCAATCTGGCAAAGCCGTCCGCAAGCAGTTCCGCCATGACGGAAGAACGTTCGATGCACAGCAGCTCGTAACCCATGCGAAAGATATGCAGGCTGTCCTGAGCCCAACCCGTGGTGGCATCGACAACGGTTCTGGTTTTGCGCCCGAGTGCCTGCGCCAAAGCGCCGTCCTTGGGTGCAGGCCATGAGCGCTGCTCGCCGTTGCGCGGCTCTATATCGACGGCCAAACCGCCTTTTTTGATCAGCTCCCTGTCGAGCAGTTTTAGACAGCCGTCACGCCAGCTTAAAAAAAACTCCTCCGGACTCTCGTTAGGCGACTGATGCAAAGGAACACCCAATCTTTCTGCAAGCTGCTGGAACGGCAGAATATCTCCCTGGCCCTGGTAAAGCACGGCCAGTTTTATCGTCAGGGATGGTGTGTATGCCGCAAGCCTGTCGGGAACAGGCGCGGCACCGGCGTATTTTTGCTGTGAAATTTTCGTGCTCAATTATTACTCGGTAGAAATCGATTTTTGTTCGTTTTTCAATGCCGCATCCAGTGTGTGCCAGGCCAATGTCGCACATTTAACCCGCGCCGGATATTCTCGCACGCCAGCCAATACCGCCAGTTTGCCGATCGCCTCAAGATTAATCTGCTCATCTTTGCCGGTGGTCATCTCATGGAACTTCTTAAACAAGTCCTCGGCTTCCTGTTCGGTTTTGCCTTTGACTATTTCGGTCATCAATGAAACGGACGCCGTCGAAATGGCGCAGCCCGAGCCCTGAAAACTGGCATCAGCGATCATATCGCCATCCATTTTCAAATATAAGGTCAGGCGGTCGCCACATAGCGGATTAAAGCCCTCCACTTTCCGGTCCGCATTTTCCATGACGCGAAAATTGCGCGGATTGCGGTTGTGGTCGAAAATAACCTCTTGATAGAGGTCGCGTAAATCATCAAACATAAGAAATTCTCTTTAAACGCTAAACGGTGCTTGCGGTTTTTCAACCATAGCCTCGTAAGACTCATATAAATAGGATAATTGATCGTGGAACCCCCAGCCTATACCACGCGTATCATTAACAATATCAATCAATCGATCATCAAACTCGCCAAATAAATGTTCTTTAACAACATATTTCAAGACAGTTTCATACATGCTTTCCATGCTGTTATAAAAAGGTTCGTCAATATCGCCAAATTCATTGGTGCAACTTACTCCTGCTTCCACATAAGTGACCATAATATCGGCAATACTCTGTGTTGAGCTGGATATTTTTTTAAAATCTGTCACAACTTTTCGCGCAACTGAGAGACGCATTTTAGGGAAGCGATTACCACGCATCAAAAACTCGCCTCTTATAATCTCCTTGTATTTCTCTAAAATCGCCGAATCGTCCCCCAAAAGGGTGGATTGATAATATTCCTTAACGTTTGGAAAATTTTTTATAAAGCAGTGCAATTTCCCCAATAAGTTCGGCATTGGTTTTAGAGGACAAGCGTTTTTTTAACTCAGTTAAAGATAGTTTAGTCGTCATAACATTACAGTGGCATCAGCCAAATACCTCAATCAAGGACTCTATGCCTTTCATTAAAACGTCAATTTCTTCCTTGGTGTTATACATTGCAAATGATGCTCTTGCCGTCGCAGGGACTTCAAAAAAGTCCATGACCGGCATCGCGCAATGATGCCCTGCCCTGACTGCAATCCCTAAGCTATCCAGCATGGTGCCAATATCGTGCGGATGTATTTTATCCAGCACAAAAGACAGAATAGCGCCTTTATGCTCAGCCTCGCCAATGATTCTCAAGCCAGTAATCTGTTTTGCTTTTTCGGTTGCATAGGTTAGCAACTCAGCTTCATAAGCGGCGATTTTATCCATGCCGATTACGCTCAGATAATCGATAGCCGCGCCCAAGCCTACCGCATCGGCGATGCTGGGCGTGCCTGCTTCAAACTTGTAGGGTAGCGTATTATATTCGGTTTCTTTGAAGGTGACTTTGCGGATCATATCGCCGCCGCCCTGATAGGGAGGCATGGCTTCCAGCAAAGCCTGCTTGCCGTAAAGAACACCTATGCCTGAAGGCGCATAGAGTTTATGGCCGGAAAAAGCATAAAAATCGCAATCCAGATCCTGCACGTCCACCGCCATGTGCGGAATAGCCTGTGCGCCATCCAGCAACACCGGAATACCTTTGGCATGAGCCGCTGCGATAATCTTTTTAACCGGATTAATCGTGCCCAAAGCGTTGGACATATGCACGACTGAAACCAGCCTGGTTTTATCGCTGATCAGCTTTTCAAACTCATCATAGATCAATTCGCCTTGCAGATTAATCGGTGCAACTTTCAAGATTGCGCCGGTCTGCTGGCAAAGCAATTGCCAAGGCACGATATTGGAATGATGCTCCATGGCGGTAATCAAAATCTCATCACCGGCTTTGATATTGGCTTTGCCATAACTCTGTGCAACCAGATTGATAGCTTCTGTAGCGCCTCTTACGAAAATGATCTCTTTTTCGTGACCGGCATTAATGAAGTCTTTAACCTTGGTGCGTGCGCCTTCAAATTTATCGGTAGAGCGTATGCTTAAGGTATGTACGCCACGATGCACGTTGGCATAATCATGACTGTATAAATGCACGATGCTGTCAATAACCGCCTGCGGCTTTTGGCAGGTGGCGGCGTTATCCAGATAAACCAGCGGCTTATTGCGTATTTTTTCTGCCAATATGGGGAAATCGGCGCGGATTTTATTGATATCCAAACCTGTTGTCATAACCATTCCTTGTTCACGCCTTCCTGCGGGAAGCGCGCCAATACTTGTTCTAAAACCATATCGTGCAAACCTTTAATCTTGATCTTATCGACCATTTCATTGGCAAACGCAAATGTCAGCATGTTACGTGCTGTCTCTTCATCAACGCAGCGTGATTGCAGGTAGAAAACGGATTTTTCATCCAACTGCCCGACAGTCACGCCATGCCCGCATTTTACGTCATCGGCATAAATTTCCAGCTGTGGCTTGGTATCCACTTCGGCGTCATCCGATAATAGCAGATTGCGGTTATTCATCTGCGAATCGGTTTTCTGCGCATCAATAGCTACAATCACCCGGCCCTGAAACACGCCTCTGGCCCTGTCATCCAGCACACCCTTATACAGCTCGCGGCTGATTGCATAAGGTTTCAAGTGATTGATACGAGTATGGTTGTCGATATGCTGGCGCTTGACGCCCAAATACAAACCATTCAGTTCGCACTCTGACGCATGATCAAGATCAACATGGATATCACTACGCGCCAACAATCCGCCAAAAGCAAAATTGTGATGCATAAACCGCGCATCCCGAGCCTGCTTAATGTAACTGCCGCCAAAATGATAGGCTTTTTCAGACTCGCTTTGCATTTTATACAGCGTCACATCGGCATTCTGGCCGACAAAGACCTCGGTGACTGCGGCGGTTAAATAAGCGTTCGCTTCGCGGATCGCCGCATCTGCTCCCGGCAGGCTGGCGGCATACACTCCATCCCTGGAGATAAAAGTTTCTATCACTTTAGCTTCGGCCATTTCGTCGGCAATAATGATATTGCGGGTGGTCGCCATTGCATCAGCGCCGGTAACTATGTGCAGCAACTGTATCGGTTTGTCTAAAACCAGCTTGGCCGGTACATGCACAAACAAGCCATCGGTAAACCATGCGGTATTGAAGGCAATGAAGCTGTGCTCTGAGTGATTGGCGGCTGCCCCCAGATATTTTTCCACTTTGCCCGGCTGCTTTGCCAACGCATCAGCCATGCCCATCACCAAAACGGCTTCGGGCAAATTAGTTAAAACCGAAAGCTCTGCTGAAAAATGGCCATTCACTAAAACCAAGACCCAGGCATCTTCCAGTTGAACCGATTTCAGCCACTCGGCATCGACATCATCGGCGGTTAAATTTGCCGACGGTACAAACAGTTTCTTTTCAATGCCGGACACGTTGGTGTAGCGCCATTCTTCTTCACGCAGCGATGGAAAGCCATGCGCCGAGAATTCCGCCAATGCCTCAGCCCTTAACGCCTTCAACCAAGGCAAGCTTTGCCCTGGCAATGCAGGCGCTATCGTTTGATATTCAGCCGCGTAGCGGCTTGCTGTTGCCGTATTCATTTACGCCGCCACCTGATCATCTTCAACCCAACCGTAGCCTTTTTCTTCCAGTTCCAGCGCCAGTTCAGCACCGCCTGATTTGACGATCTGACCGTGCGCCAGAACGTGGACAAAATCCGGCTTGATGTAGTCCAGCAAGCGCTGGTAATGCGTCACCATCACAAACGAACGTTCCGGTGAACGCAAGGAGTTAACGCCTTCGGACACGATTTTTAAAGCGTCTATATCAAGGCCTGAATCGGTTTCATCCATAATGCACAGCCTAGGTTCCAATATAGCCATTTGCAGGATTTCATTGCGTTTCTTTTCGCCGCCGGAGAAACCTTCGTTAACCGCGCGGTAAAGAAATTTCTCATCCATTTCAAGCAGGCGAACTTTATCCTTAACCAGTGTTAAAAAATCCATCGCATCGACTTCAGGCTGACCATGATGCTTGCGTATAGAGTTCAGCGCCGCTTTCAATAAATAGATATTGCTAACACCAGGAATTTCCACCGGATATTGGAACGCCAAAAACACGCCTTCACGCGCCCTGATTTCAGGCGCCATTTCAAGCAGGTTTTTATCTTGGTAAGTTACCGAGCCCTCAGTCACCGTGTAACCTTCCTTGCCTGACAGCACATGCGACAAGGTGCTTTTACCGGAACCGTTCGGCCCCATAATCGCGTGGATTTCACCGGCTTTAATCTCAAGGTTAATGCCTTTAAGGATGG
>JAQTLI010000274.1 GCA_028714995.1 Methylobacter sp.
ACTCTAACTTATTGACCACGGAATCACTATGAACCAAGAAGACAGCATCAAGCTTGTAGAACAATACTATGCCGCATTCAACGGCGGCGACATGGATACCTTCCTTAACCTGCTCACCGACGATGTCATTCACGACATCAACCAGGGCAGACGGGAAATCGGCAAGGAAGCATTCACCCAGTTCATGGCCTGCATGAACAACAATTATAAAGAACAGCTGGTCGATATGGTCATCATGGCTACGCCAGACGGCAAACGCGCTGCAGCTGAATTCGTTGTTTTGGGCGAATACATCAAAACCGACGAAGGACTTCCTGCCGCACAGGGACAAAAATACCGCCTGCCTGCCGGAGCTTTTTTTGAAATCCGCGACAACAAAGTGGCCCGCATTACCAACTACTACAATCTGCAAGACTGGATTGCCCAAGTCAGCGAATAGTAATCAATGTCATCGACCGCTTGGGTCAAAGAAAGCGTTTTCGGGATTTGGTTTCTCAATACCTACATTTGGTTCGAGCGTGTCTTAAAGCGGGCCATTGCTGATCTCGATCAGAATGCTGCCTGAACCCAAAAAACGTTACCCACTGATTCTTGATGTGGGCTGCGGTCGCGGCAATTCATTCGAGCTTTTAGATAAATACTTCAACCCCGATCAAATCAGCGGGATTGAAATTGATGAACGCCTTCTGGGCGATGCCAAAAAACAGGTCGACGTGCGTCGCTGTAGTATTGATCTAATCATGGGCAATAACGTTGGGCTGCCGCCGATATTGAGTTTTGATCAATCTGAACTATGAAAAACAGAGTCAGCTGCGTATTGAGTTGGGTGGGTTGGGTTAACAATAAAACTGTTAACCCAACTCAATACCTCACATTATTCCTGAATATCATTAACCAGGTCGTATGTAATGTCTGGGTTAAATCCCATAGGCCAGTAGATGTCGGCAAAAGGTGGCCAAAATATTGAAGCTGTGCGGAATTTCGTCCTCAATTTACCTTCCTTAATCACTTTTCCATCTTTTTCCAAACGGTAAGGTATCCCACTTTCGGGTGGTATTCCAGCAGCCGACCAGAAAAAGGGTTCAGTCGTTACTTTTCCATCGGCCTTGATATCCACCGGCTGAGGTCTTTCATTGATATAAAGCTCAGAGCCAGGCGGAACATTGAATGTCCCTGTTGTCGTACATCCGGTAATCATCATCGATACAACAAACACTAAAGAAATTTTTCTTATCATTATTTTTCCTCGGTCAGCAAGGGACAACAACCTAATCCCAACGTTTAAAAATCAAGGCGGTGTTAATACCACCAAAAGCAAAATTATTGCTCATGACATATTCGCAATCCAGATTCCGAATATCATCTTTAATATAGTCTAACTCAGCACATTCCGGGTCAATGTTTTCAAGGTTTGCGGTGGCATGAAACCAACCTTCATTCATCATATTGATTGCTGTCCAGGCCTCCAATGCGCCACAGGCACCCAAGGTATGGCCCGTGAAGCTTTTTAGGGTACTGATCGGGGTATTTGAGCCGAATACCGCGGCGGTCGCATGACTTTCCGCCACATCTCCATGTGTTGTTGCCGTGCCGTGCGCGCTGATGTAGCCGATTGCTGAAGCATCCAGCCGGGCATCCTGCAAAGCCAGCCGCATTGCGCCCTGCATGCTGTCGCTATCGGGCTGGGTTACATGCAATCCGTCCGAATTGGTGCCAAAACCTACCACTTCGGCATAGATATGCGCATCGCGAGCCAGGGCATGTTCCAGTTCTTCCAGTATCAAGGTGCCTGCGCCCTCGCCTATCACCAGGCCATCACGATCACGGTCGAATGGTCTGGGGCTTTTATCGGGCGTGTTATTGCGGGTACTGGTCGCAAACAAGGTATCGAACACTGCCGCCTGGGAAGCGGAGAGCTCTTCCGCGCCACCAGCCACCATCAGTTTCTGGGAGCCGAACTTTATCGCTTCATAGGCATAGCCGATGCCTTGGCTGCCTGAAGTGCAGGCGCTAGACGTCGTATAAACCCTGCCGTTAATGCCGAAAAACAGGCCGATATTGACCGGCGCAGTGTGCCCCATCATCCTGATATACGACGTTGCGTTAAGGCCGTCAGTGGTATGGTTAATCAGCATGTGGCCGAAATCGGCGATTGCGTCTGGGCTGCCTGAGGAACTGCCATAGGCGATCCCCATTTGACCGCTTTTAAGACAAGGATCGTTCAATAAACCGGCATCGGTAAGCGCCAATTCCGTGGCATGAGTCGCCATCAAGGCAATCCGTCCCATGCTGCGAACCTGTTTTCGCGAATAATGCTCCGGCTTGGAAAAATCAGCAGGCGCGCCTAAGCGGGTATTCAAGCCCTTGTATTTATCCCAATCCTGCATGTATTGAATGCCGGTCTGCTGATTTTTAAGCCGTTCGGAAACCTGCCGCCAGTCATTGCCTATCGGCGAAATACCGGCCATTCCGGTAACAACAACCCGTTTCATCAGCATAGCCCACCATTGACCGATAGTACCTGCCGGGTTATGTAGCTGGCATCCTCGGACATAAAAAAGGCCACAGCCGCCGCAACTTCCTTGGGATTGCCGATCCTGCGCGCCGGAATCATTTTTTTGATCTCATCCAGCGGCAGCTCGCTGACCATTTCCGTGTCGATCAAGCCCGGCGCAACGCAATTAACGGTAATGTCACGTTTTGCCAACTCCAAAGCCAGCGCCTTGGTTGCGCCGATAATACCCGCCTTTGCCGCGCTGTAATTTACCTGCCCGCGGTTGCCCATCAAGCCGGAAACAGAAGACAGGGTTACAATCCGCCCCGGCTTGCGTCGCCTGACCATCGGCATGACCACGGGCTGCAGCACGTTATAAAACCCGTCAAGATTGGTATGGACAACGCTATCCCATTCTTCGCCGGTTAGCGACGGGAAGGCGTTATCGGCAGTAATTCCGGCATTGCAAACCACACCGTAATAGGCGCCGTGGGTTTCAATATCCAGATTGATTTGTTCTGCGCATTGAGCACGGTCGGCAATGTCAAACTGCACTATCCGGGCGGTTTGGCCTAGTTGCTCAATTTCTGCGACGACTTCTTCGGCTTGCGTGCGCTGACTGCGGCAGTGGATAACAAGATCAAAGCCCTGCTTAGCCAAATATATGGCAATCGCCTTGCCTATGCCCCGACTGGAGCCAGTTACCAAAATAGTCTTATTCATGTTTCAGTATTCATAGTGTGATCGGAGGTTCATAAACATTCAGATTAGCGCTGATTTCCACACCGTCTCCCTGAATTCGGCAATCAAAAACGCCTAATCTTTCATCCTGCATGATTTTTTCCACCCGCACTTTCAACGTTGAACCGACTTTAAACTCGGCAACATTGCTTTTATAGCGGCGGGTTCCCAGCAGAAAACCCAGCTTTATCTGATCGCCTGCGATTTTTGCCATAATCCCGGCATAAACGGCGATGGTCTGGGCCATATATTCAATGCCCGCCCAGGCTGGCACTATCTTGCCGTCGCCTAACAGGCCATCATCACGCACGACAAGCTCGGCAGTTGCAGAAATTTCATCGTATTCGACCAGCCGGTCCAGCAGCACCATTTTGCCGCTATGCGGCATCAGACTGGCTATATCTGTATTTTTAGGGTCGGTCATGCCCTTGCAATCACTATCGAAAGATTGTTGCCGCCGAAAGCGAAAGAGTTGCTTTGGCAGGCATTGATCCTGCGGCCCAGTTTCCCGCCTTTCTCTACCAGATTCAGAGGTGCCAGATCGCTATCCAACTCGTCATCGTTAATATTGGGGATTAACTCGCCTTCCCCGTCGCCACGGGTTAACAGCAGCCAGCAAAAACCCAGCTCCAATGCGGCGGCAGCACCCAAGGTGTGCCCCGTCATGCCCTTGCTGGAACTTGCCGCCAACTTCGCGCCGAACAAGGCATTAACCGATTTGCTCTCCATTGCATCATTTAATACCGTAGCCGTGCCATGCAGGTTGAGATAATCAATCTCATCCGGTATTTTACCGGCATCATCCAGGGCCAGTTGCATAGCCCTGACCACAGCCGTCCCTGCTGGATCTGGCGCCGAAAAATGATAGGCATCGCTGGTTGCACCTATGCCTTGCAACTCAACCGGCCCAGTCTCTTTGCTCAACACAAAGAGACTGGCGGCCTCGCCAATATTGATGCCGTCGCGGTGCCTGCCAAACGGTTTGCATAAACCGGTGCTGATTGATTCCAGCACGGCAAATCCGTTAACCGTCAAATTGCATAAGCTATCAGCGCCGCCGACAATGACCGCGTCGCAAAGCCCAAGCTTAATCAATCGACGGGCAGAAGCAAAGGCCTTGCCGCTGGATGAACAGGCGGTGGAGATCGTATAGGCCGGCCCGTTGATGCCTAAATAGGCCGCCAAAAAATCGGCGCCCGCGCCCATTTGCTGCTGCTTGTAATGAAAATCGTCAGGCAATGCGCCGTTTTCAGTCTCATACGCCAATGCCAACTCCGTCGTTCTTACCCCTGAGGTGCTGGTGCCCAGCACAACACCGACACGGTCAACCCCGAATCTGCCTATCATGCCATCTACAGTAGCTCTGATCTGGCTTAGCGCCGCCAGCAGCAACTGATTATTCCGGCAATTATAAATGCTGTATTGCTGATCTATCTCCGGCAGTTGGCAATTAACCTGCCCTACCATCACGCCCGGAGCCGCACCTGTCAAATCGGTTTCAACAAAACCGGAGCGATCGCCGGCCAACAAGCGTTTGATGACCTCGGCCTTGGAATTTCCGACCGCGCACAACAGCCCTAAATCATTCAAGTACAGCTTCATAACTTATGGTTTTAATGTGTAAACGATAGTTATATTGATGGTTGATCAGATCAACGACTTTAGGCCAGAGGG
>JAQTLI010000275.1 GCA_028714995.1 Methylobacter sp.
CAATCATGATCACGTCTAAATCAGCGCGAGGAACAATTTGGTTGTACAAAATTGCAAAGCCGTGGGCGAATGCTAACGCTGCACCTTTTTTAATGTTAGGTTCAATTTCGGCTTTATAAAGTTGGGATTGGAATTCATCCGGGGTCAGGATCATGACTACATCCGCACCTGCAACGGCTTCAGGTACGTCTTTAACGATTAAGCCGGAGGCCTGTGCTTTGGCAACAGAAGGTGAACCGGCGCGCAAGCCAACGACAACGTCAACACCTGATTCTTTTAAGTTGTTAGCGTGTGCATGACCTTGTGAACCGTAACCGATGATGGCTACTTTTTTAGCTTTGATGATAGAAAGATCAGCGTCTTTGTCGTAATAAACTTGCATGGTTTTTCCTGTTTTTGTGTGTTTAAAATGTTAGTTTGTTTGTAGGATGTGCATTACAAATGCAGTCCTTTTTCGCCTCTTGAAATACCTGTCGGCCCTGAGCGAACAACTTCAATAATGGTGTCCATGTCGATAGCGGCGATAAAAGCGTCCAGTTTACTGGAAGGTCCGGTTATTTCAACTACATATGTTGTTGGAGTAACATCAATAATTTTGCCGCGGAATATAGCCGCCATGCTTCTGATTTCATCACGCGTCTGTCCGGTGGTTTTGATTTTGACCATCATCAGTTCCCGTTCAATATGAACGGATTCTGCCAGGTCAATCAGTTTAACCACATCAATCAGTTTATTCAGCTGTTTGGTGATTTGTTCGATGATGTCTTCATTGCCGCGAGTGACCAGGGTCATTCTCGACAAGCTCGGATCTTCTGTAGGGGCTACGGTGAGTGACTCAATGTTGTAGCCGCGAGCAGAAAACAAGCCTGCAACTCGTGATAATGCACCTGATTCATTTTCAATCAGAATAGAAATAATATGTCTCATTACGCCAGCTCCCTGTCCGTCGGTGTGCTTGGCGCTACTCTTAAGGTCATATCATTATGCGCTTTACCGGACTCAATCATCGGGTAAACATTTTCAGTTCTGTCGGTCATAATATCCAAAAATACCGTGCGGTCTTTCATGGCAAAGGCTTCTTCCAGAGCTGGTCTAACTTCCTCGGGTTTGTCGATACGCATGCCGACATGCCCATAAGCTTCCGCTAGTTGTACAAATTCCGGAATAGTATCCATATACGAATGCGAGTAACGGCTTTCGTAGGAAAACTCCTGCCACTGCCGAACCATGCCCATATAACGGTTATTCAAGTTAATGATTTTTATAGGCGTGTTGTATTGCAGAGCAGTCGATAATTCCTGAATGCACATCTGGATACTGGCTTCGCCGGTAACGCAGGCAACATCGGCATCAGGGAACGCCAATTTAACGCCAATCGCTGCAGGCAAACCAAAACCCATCGTGCCCAAGCCACCTGAGTTAATCCACCGGCGCGGTTTGTCGAAATGGTAGTATTGGGCTGCATACATCTGATGTTGACCTACATCCGAGGTGATATAGGCATCGCCTTTAGTCACTTCGTACAACTGCTCGATCACATATTGCGGCTTAATCAATCGGCTTTCGCGGTCATATTCCAGGCATTTGACTGACCGCCATTTTTCAATTTGATTCCACCAGGTTTCCAATGCTTTCTTGGACGGTTTCTTTTTGCTTTCCTTAATCAGCTCAAGCATTTGATCCAATACCGGCTTAACATCGCCAACTATAGGAATATCTACTTTAACGGTCTTGGAGATAGAAGCCGGGTCAACATCGATATGGATGATCTTGGCATACGGACAGAATTCATCCAGTTTGCCCGTTACCCGGTCATCAAAACGCGCGCCGATGGCAATAATGACATCGCTCTCGTGCATCGCCATATTGGCTTCATAAGTGCCATGCATACCCAGCATGCCGACAAACTGCTTGTCAGTTGCAGGATAAGCGCCCAAGCCCATCAAGGTATTAGTGATCGGAAAGCCCAGTATGTGAGCGAATTCGGTCAATTCTTTGCTGGCTTCACCCAAAACCACGCCGCCACCGGAATAAATGATCGGCTTTTGAGCGGCCAGTAATAAGTCAACTGCTTTTTTAATCTGCCCCTTATGACCGGTAACTGCCGGATTATAAGAACGGATGGCGACTTTTTTAGGGTATTTATAAGGTATTCTTATGTTGGGATCAGTTATATCTTTAGGCACGTCAACAACAACCGGACCGGGACGGCCGGTTGTTGCTATATAAAATGCCTTTTTAATAGTCTCTGCCAGCTTGGTAACATCCTTGACCAGAAAGTTATGTTTAACGCAGGGACGGGTAATGCCGACCATATCGACTTCCTGGAACGCATCGCTGCCGATTACCGGCGACGGCACCTGGCCGGAAATGATAACCATGGGAATTGAATCCATATAAGCTGTGGCAATGCCGGTTACGGCATTGGTGGCGCCGGGTCCGGAAGTGACCAGGACCACACCGGGCTTGCCGGTTGCCCGGGCATAGCCGTCAGCGGCATGCGTAGCGCCCTGTTCATGTCGAACCAGGATATGTTTGACATCATCCTGCTGGAAAATTGCATCATATAAATGCAATACTGCCCCGCCGGGATAGCCAAAAATAAACTCTACTCCTTCGTCCTTAAGACTCTGAATTACGATTTGTGCGCCGTTTAGCTCCACGCTAATACCCTCAATATGACTCTCGAATTAAGCCGATTATATTTGTTTGTTAAAATTCAAGACCAAGATGCCTGATTTTAAAAAACGATTAGATAAGTTGCTGTTGGTTGTTTTTTCAGACAGCATAATGTTGATCATTTTACTAGGTTCTCAGTGGAATTGTACACGCATCTCTTATCCTTTTTAATTCTTGTCTAGCTGGTAACAATCAATTATTGTTATTAAAAATAACGCAGTCACAAAGGAATAATAAACATGTCAGTAAAAAATGCTTTTTATGCCCAATCAGGCGGGGTCACTTCTGTCATTAATGCGAGCGCTTGCGGCGTTTTGCAAACAGCCAGGCAGCACCCCGACAAAATCGGTACGGTCTATGCCGGTTACAACGGCATTATCGGTGCATTAAAAGAGGAGTTGGTCGATACCAGTCTTGAGTCTGACGCTGCCATTGCCGCCTTAAGGCATACTCCATCCGGCGCTTTCGGCTCCTGTCGTTACAAGCTGAAAGGGCTGGAAGAAAATAAGGCTGAATATGCGCGCCTTATTGAAGTCTTTAAGGCACATAATATCGGTTACTTTTTTTACAATGGCGGCGGTGATTCACAGGATACTGCTAACAAGGTTTCTCAGTTAGGCGACCAAATGGGCTATCAGATGACTTGTATCGGTGTGCCTAAAACAGTTGATAATGATTTGCCTATTACCGATACCTGCCCCGGTTTTGGCTCTGTCGCAAAATACATTGCCGTTTCCATGCGCGAAGCCAGTTTTGATGTCGCTTCCATGTGTGCGACATCCACCAAGGTTTTTGTTCTTGAAGTCATGGGCCGTCATGCCGGCTGGATTGCTGCGGCGGGTGGGCTGGCTGCTGATGCAGACAACGACATTCCGCTGGTTATTCTTTTCCCTGAAGTGAAATTTGACCAGGCGAAATTTCTCGCTAAGGTTGACGAAAAGGTTAAAGCATACGGTTATTGCTCTATCGTTGTATCTGAAGGCGTAAAAGGCGCTGATGGCAAATTTCTTGCCGAAGCGGGTAGTGTTGACGCCTTTGGGCACGCCCAGTTAGGTGGTGCAGCACCTGTAGTCGCCAATATCGTAAAAAATGCCTTGGGCTATAAATACCACTGGGCTGTGGCTGATTACTTGCAAAGGGCGGCGCGGCATATTGCATCCAAAACGGATGTTGAACAGGCTTATGCGATGGGTAAGGCGGCGGTAGAGTTGGCTATTTCCGGAAAATCGGCGGTCATGCCAACTATCGTTAGAACATCGGATTCCCCTTATCAATGGGAAGTTGGCTATGCCGAGCTTAAGGATGTCGCCAATGTTGAGAAAATGATGCCGGCTGAGTTTATTTCTGACGATGGTTTTGGCATTACCGATACCTGCAGGGCTTATCTCCAGCCGTTAATCATGGGCGAAGACTACCCGCCATACAAAAATGGTTTGCCGGATTATGTGGTAATGAAAAAGCAAATGATCGCTAAAAAACTGGCCGAGTTTTCTGTTTAAGCAAAATAGAAAACAGGGCAGGACAATTAGCATCCATCAAAAGCACGACGACAGTAGTCGTCGTGCTTTTTCGCTCCTACGCCGAAAACTCAACCTCATAACCGGAAAACTTGCGGATGTTAATTACGCCCGTATCCAGCAACAGATACTGACCTTTCATGCCGTGCAGAACCCCCGATACTTCAGGGTTCTTGTCAAAATTAAAAGATTTAATCTTAACCGGGTAACTGTCTACCGGAAAATCTATATCCACAGTCTTTTCATGGGCTAAGAATTCAATCTCCTGTTGGCCAAAACGCTGGGTGATTTCAGCCAGTTCTGACTTGCAAACAGCCACTAATTCATCCCGTTTTGCAGCCAGATCAATAGGCGTAACATGATTTTTTAGCATTTGCTGCCAGCTGGTCTTGTCACTGACATGCTTGGCAATAACGACCTCAACCAGGCCGGAAATATAGCGCGACTGCACTTTAAAAATAGGTAATGCCTGCACTGCGCCCTGATCAATCCAGCGTGTTGGAATCTGGGTCTGCCGGGTAATGCCGACTTTAATGCCGCTGGAATTGGCCAGATAAACAAAATGTGGCTGAAAACAGAATTCCTCCCCCCAGCTCGGTTCCCTGCATGTACCGGCTGCATAATGGCAGGTTTCTGGTTTCATGATGCACATGTCGCACTGCGCCAATGAGATAAAGCAGGGGTAGCAATAGCCTTGATTA
>JAQTLI010000276.1 GCA_028714995.1 Methylobacter sp.
AATTTGGGCCTCGGGCATGAAAACAAATTGGCTTCTACCTGTAGGGCTAGTGGCGCAGGCGCTTAACAGGCAGGCAGTTACCAGAGCTGGGAGTATTTTTTTGAACATAAAAAATGACCGGTAGTTTCAGTTATTTCGGCCATTTTAACGTAACTTTTTGTCTAAGGTTTAAAAATGTATTACTTGAATTCAGGCTTGAGAATTTTGGTGGGCATCGCATCATAGTCTTCTTTTGTCAATATGCCACTGACACCGGAGCGCTAATAAGCTAAATCTAAAAATAGATTGGGGTGGATCGCCATAACATTATATTAAGGCATGTTAAATGAGCTATCCAGTGTGTTAAATAACTGTGAGTCAATTAATTGTGTGTATGCATCAGTTAAGCGCTTAATCGGGATGTGGCAAGAAACTGGATGTAATCGAGGCGGTGTTTATTGAGACAGTGCCATCAATTCGGGTTAGAATATCGCCACAAAATCAGTTGGGTAAAGGTATTTATATAACCTTGATCGTGGCTGGGATAGCTTGCAGGCTTGCAGCGATCGGTCCAGCAGGTGCTGATAATGAATAAAAAGACTAACAAGGGGATAGCGTGTGACTGAGATAACTGAAGTACCTAGTCCTTTTTGCGGTATTGGAACCGATGACCTGACAATCAAGGTTGACGGCGTATCGCTTAAAGTGACTGAAAACGGCTGTACGGTTAATACGCCTGCTTTCGAACAGGCCATTACCGATACCAGTCCAAGAGTTGATGGTAAAGAAGTCAGCCTGGATGTTGCTGTGGCAAAAGCCGCGGCATTGCTAAAGGACACCAATCAACCGGTTATTGGCGGCTGCGCTACCGATGTAAACGGCATGCGGGCATTGCTGTCATTAGCTGACCGCAGCGGCGCGGTGGTTGATAACATGAATTTTACCGGCGCACGGAATAACTTTCTGGCGTTGCAGGATTCCGGCTGGATGAATACGACCTTGGCGGAAGTTAAAAACCGTTGCGATTTGTTACTGGTGATTGGTGTTGATCTGGAAGGTTTTTCGCCGCGCTTTTTTGAGCGTTATTTATGGAATGAAGAATCCATGTTTCTGGACGATACCGGCAAGCGTGAGGCTATCTATTTAGGCAAAGCGCCTTCCGGTACGGCATCGACTTCACCTGATGGCCAAAAGGCACTGGTTTATGAATGCGCAAATGAAGATTTGCCCGATGTCGTGGCCGTATTAAGGGCGCTGGTTAAAGGCAACCCGATTCGGGTTGATTCAGTCGGGGGCATTGCTGTTGCTGATTTACAAAGTATTGCCGATAAATTAAAAGCGGCAAGCTATAGCGTAGTCACCTGGGCGGCCGGTGCGTTGGCTTATAGTCAGGCTGAATTGACGGTGCAGACCATTTCAGAAATGGTTAAGGATATTAACAATCGGAATACCCGTAGTTCCGGTTTGCCTTTAGGCGGCAAGGAAGGCGATCAGACGGCTAACCAGGTTTGCGGTTGGACTACCGGTTACCCGGCGCGGACCCGTTTTTCCAGCGGATTTCCCGAATACGATCCCTATTTGAATGATACCAATTTCTTGCTGGCCAATGGCGAAGCAGATGTTTTGGTTTGGGTGCAGGCGTTTAATACTAAAGCCGTACCGCCGGTAACAGCTTTGCCGACCATTGTGGTGGGTCGTTCCGGGATGACGTTTGCAAAAGAGCCGGATGTGTTTATTCCAGTCGGTACGCCGGGTATTGATCATGTCGGCCATGCTTATCGTATGGATAACGTGGTCGCGATACGGTTGAAGAAATTACGCGAATCCGGGCTTCCCAGTACGTTTGACGTGCTGAATGCCATTGAACAAGCTTTGTAGGCAGAAAATTGCTCCTGCAATTTCTGCACTCATTACATCCATGTAACTCGGAAAAATAGTATGTTGATTAAATTAACAGGTGGAGCTGTTTATGACCCTGCAAGCGGGATTGATGGCACGAAACAGGATATTTACATTCAGGACGGACGCATTGTCAACAAGCCTGTCGGCGATTTTAAAGTCGATAAGGAATACGATTTAACAGGCAAAGTAGTGATGTCCGGCGCGATTGATATGCATACGCATATCGGTGGCGGTAAAGGCAATATCGCCAGAACCTTGATTCCGGAAGATCACCGTGCCGATCCCGTCGCACGTACCGATGTTACCCGTTCCGGGTGTGGCCACGCCATGCCCAGCACCTTTGTAACCGGTTATCGTTACGCGGAAATGGGTTATACCGCCGGTTTTGAACCCGCTGTATTACCGATCAATGCGCGCCAGGCGCATATGGAAATGGCCGATATTCCGATTCTGGATAAGGGAGGTTATGTTTTGATGGGCAGTGATGATTATTTGCTGCGCATGTTGACGGCCAAAAAAGACCAGAAAGCGATTAATGATTATGTCGCTTTTACCATGCAGGCCGCTAAAGCGATTGGCGTTAAAGTCGTTAATCCGGGCGGCATCAATGCGTTCAAATTTAATCAGCGCAAACTTGATTTGGATGAGCAAAACAGCCATTACGGCGTAACCCCACGTGAAATCCTGCGGGTATTGGCGACAGCCATTAAAGAGCTGGGTGTTACTCATCCGCTGCATGTGCACGGCTGTAATCTGGGTGTGCCAGGCAACATGAATACCACGCTGAATACCATTCAGGGCATAGGCGGCTTGCCGATGCATTTGACCCATATTCAGTTCCATAGTTACGGCACGGAAGGTGACTTCAAGTTTTCGTCTGGTGCGGCCGAGATTGCCGAAGCCATCAACAAAAACAAAAATATCACGATCGATGTCGGGCAGATTCTGTTTGGCCAAACCGTAACAGCGTCCGGCGACAGCATGCGCCAACATGCAAATCATAGACTTGCCAGCCCAAATAAATGGGTGACCATGGATATTGAATGTGATGCAGGCTGTGGCGTTGTGCCATTCAAATACAAGGATAAGAACTTTGTCAATGCGCTGCAATGGGCGATCGGTCTGGAAACCTTCCTACTGGTTGATGATCCTTGGCGTATTTTCCTGACTACGGATCATCCGAATGGAGCGCCATTTACCAGCTATCCGCATTTGATACGCTTGCTGATGGATAAGAGTTTCCGTAACGATGTGCTGGCTACGATACATCCTGAAGCGCAAAAAATGACGACTCTGGCATCGATTGATCGTGAATACAGTTTGCAGGAAATTGCTATTATGACTCGCGCCGGTGCGGCCAGGTTAATTGGCTTGCAAGATCGTGGCGGCTTGAGTGCCGGTAACTGGGCGGATATTACCGTTTATACCAGCAACGCTGACAGACAGAAAATGTTTGAGAAACCGGATTATGTGTTCAAGGACGGTGATCTGGTGGTGGTTGATGGAAAGGTTGTTCATAGCAAATGGGGTACGACTCACGTTGTAAAACCCGACTTTGATGCATCGGTAGAAAAGGATTTGCAGAAATATTTTGATCGGTTCCTGACTATGAAACTCGGTAACTTTAAAATCAGTGATGATGAAATAACAGAGGATGGACGCGGTAGTTTGACTGTGCATCCGCTTAAAGGAGATGTGGCATGATCATTAATGGTGTAGCTATAGACGCAACCTTTGCTGAAGCTTTCCCGATGAAAGCAACGCGTGCCATCATCACGGCGCAAAATGAAAAGTGGGCGATGATTTCGGCGCAAGCCATGACCGGTTTTGCAACCTCGGTGATTGCCTGTGGTTGCGAGGCTGGGATTGAGCGGGTTCTTGATCCTTCCGAGACCCCGGATGGACGCCCCGGCGTTTCCATCATGATTTTTGCGATGGGTGGTAAAGGTTTGGCCAAGCAGCTTGAAACACGTGCCGGTCAGTGCGTATTGACATCGCCGACCTCTGCCTTGTTTGCCGGAATTGATGGCGGTACCAGAATAGCCTTGGGTAAAAACCTGCGTTATTTTGGCGATGGTTTTCAGGTGGCCAAGCTTATTGATGGCAAGCGTTATTGGCGTATTCCTGTAATGGATGGCGAGTTTTTAGCCGAAGCGACTACAGGGCAGGTCGATGCAATCGGCGGTGGCAACTTTCTGGTGTTGGCTGAATCACAACCTCAAGCCTTGGCGGCCTGTGAGGCGGCGATTGAAGAAATGCGTAAAATCCCCAATGTGATTATGCCTTTCCCTGGCGGCGTAGTACGTTCCGGCTCCAAGGTCGGTTCAAAGTATGCGGCTTTAGGCGCATCAACTAATGATGCTTTCTGCCCAACCTTAAAGGGCATGACCAATACCGATTTGTCACTGGAAATTGAATCGGTCATGGAAATCGTTATCGACGGTTTAACTAAAGAAGATATAGCAAAAGCCATGCGCGTTGGTATTCAGGCAGTTTGTGATTTAGGCGCTGCGAACGGCATCAAACGCATTAGTGCGGGTAATTACGGTGGCAAGTTAGGGCCGTTCCACTTTCACTTACAGGAGATTATGGCATGAGCGCTTTAACTTTTACGCTGAAACATCAAC
Organism: Methylobacter sp.; assembly: GCA_028714995.1. Lineage (GTDB taxonomy): Bacteria > Pseudomonadota > Gammaproteobacteria > Methylococcales > Methylomonadaceae > Methylobacter_A. Next base: position 4,509 of record JAQTLI010000276.1, read on the forward strand.
CTGCTCAACGTGTGGATATGTCGCCGCTGGTTTGCCAGAATTTGGCCGATATGCAGCCTGCTGAAATTGCAGCGATCACTTTACAGAACGGCAAGCGCAAAATCCGTGTGGATGAATTATTCGATATTGCAGGTTCCGATGCTCAAAACATCGTGATAAAAAACAGCTTCGGCAAGTTTGATTTTATTGGCAAGGAACTCGATGGCGGGCGCATAACGGTTGAAGGCGATGCGGGTGCTTATCTTGGTTTAGGTATGAAATCCGGCGAGATTGAAGTGTCAGGTGATGTCGGGCTTTATGCAGCCTGCGAAATGAAAAAAGGTTTTCTAAAAATTAACGGTAACGCCGGTGATTTTTTGGGTGCGGCTTTGCCCG
>JAQTLI010000277.1 GCA_028714995.1 Methylobacter sp.
CCCCTGATATTCAACAAGGATGATGCCTGTCGATGCTATATTCAGTTCACGGGTTTTTTCCGGCTGTGAATCAGGATCTATGTAGGTCAGCGTCAGATTGGGCTTATGTCGTTTATAGCGGTCAACCAGTTGTGAAATTTGGCTTCTAAGCGCCGGGTCCTTTTTAATATAAGCGGTGATTTGTATTTTATCAGGCAGCGATTCCAGCAATTTTTGCGACGCCGGTGATAAAGTGTTACCGGCATTGCTGGTGACGTCTGTTTGTATGGTATAGCGGTTGCTTAACCATGCCAGCGTGCCGAGCAGGCATAATATCAGTGCTGTGCTGAGCAGGTTTTTCAGGCGAATTTGCTGATGTATGTGCTGGGATATTTTCATTTTTGCAACCTGTCGTTATCCAGACTGCGTATGCTGAGCAGAATGAAGCAGGTAATGAACAGGAAAAAATAACTGACATCGACCGAGCTGATCAGGCCGCTTTGGATGTTCTGGAAATGCCTGAGGATGGACAAATATTCAAACAGCTCGCTGCGCTGGTCTTTCATGCCTGTTGTCCAGTCCAGAATCCAAAGCAACAATAAAAAGCCGAAAGTGCCCATGGCTGCCACGGTCGGATGAGCTGCTATGCAGGACATGAACAGGCCGGTAGCAGTGAAAGCGGCTACCAGCAGCAGCAAGGCCAATATGTTGGCAAACAGCTTGCCCAAGTCAAGCTCGCCGCCAGACAGCAAGGATAGCGGCATTAGGGTCATGAGAACGATCATCAGCGACATCAGTCCGAGGATCCCCAAATACTTACCGAGAATGATGTCGATATTGGAAACAGGCGCAGAAAGCAGTAATGCCATGGTTTTATTGCGGCGTTCCTCGCAGATCAGGCGCATGGTTAACAGCGGCGTAACCAGCAGTAAAATAATGCCTGCATTTCCGAACAACGGCGCCACGATAATGTCGGTTAAGCCCGGCGCGCTTTCAATGCCGGCTAATTTTGGCTGCAACGCAGTGAAGGTTTCAACCTGGGTTAAAAACAAAAAAGCCAGTATGAACTGCAAGACGGCCAATATAGTCCAAGCCAGCGGCGATAGGAAAAGGCTTCTGAATTCTCGGGAGGCAATGGCAAAAATCATGTTCATAAATCGCCATGCTCTTTGGTTAAGGTAATAAAGATGTCTTCCATCGATCTTTTTATCGGCGTCAGTTCCTGCAATCCCCATCCGGCGGCAATGATTTTTTCGGCAATTTGTTCGGCAGGATTGGCTGTGACGCTGTGGTGAATCTTGATGCGGTTTCCTGCAATGTTGTCGATAGATGTAACGCCGGGGATACTTAATAACGCGTTGGCGTCCGCTGTCAGCCGGGTGGCGACTTCAAGGGTACCGGTATCCATTTGCTGATTAAGTCCCGCAATGGTTTCATTCAATATCAGTTGTCCCTGATGAATGATTTGCACGTGCGAGCAGGATTCCTGCACCTCGGTGAGTATATGCGTGGACAGAATCACCCCGTGATCCTGTCCCAGTTCCCTTATCAAGGTGCGGATTTCCCTGATTTGTATGGGATCAAGGCCGACGGTAGGCTCATCGAGAATAATGACTTCCGGGTTGTGCAAGATAGCCTGGGCTATGCCGACACGCTGCTGAAAGCCCTTGGATAGATTGGCAATCAGTCGGTCTGCAACCTCGGTCAATCCGCAGCGCTCCTTTGCCTTGTTGACGGCTTGGGTTACGGAAGCTTTGGCGATGCCATGCAGTTGCGCGCAGTAAGACAGAAACTCATCCACGCTTAATTCTCTGTAAAGAGGCGGGGTGTCGGGCAAATAGCCAAGACTTAGCTTAGCTGACTTGGGCTGGTCGAGCAGATCAAAGCCGTTGATCTTGATTTGCCCGGCACTGGGAGCCAGATTGCCGCAAAGCATCTGCATAGTGGTGGTTTTACCGGCGCCGTTAGGGCCGAGAAATCCAAGCACTTCGCCTTTGGCTAAAGTAAAGCTGACGTCGTTGACAGCGCAGTGTTTGCTGTAATAGCGAGTCAGATGTTCAGCTTCGATAAGATTAGTCATGTTAATGGCTAAAGCTGTTGCAGCAGATTCTGTAATTCAGCCTGAATCTTTTTGCGGAAAAACAGAAATTTCCAGCGAGTGCCGCCGCATCTTTTCCAAAGAATAGCCGAACGGATTCCTGCCAGCAAACAGGACCGGATTTTATTGACGATATCGGGTCTTGACAGATATTCCTGTTCACCATTAACCATGATTCTCGGTTGCAGGGTACTGATGGTGCTGTGGTAAATGTCGCCGAGATTCGCCAGTACATTTTCATGTAATAGGCCAAAATGTTCCGTTTGCGACTGGGCGCGCTCAATACCTGTGAAAATGGTTTTAAGCATGTCCGGCCGACTTGACAGCTGATTTTCCAGAAAAACCAGGGAGGCGGAATAACGCGCCTGTTCAGGATTGACGGTTTTAAACCCGGTCATTTGAACGTTAAGTTGATCAATTCCCAGTTTAATGCCCGACAGTCCGCCGAAGACATTTGCTATGCCGTGCTCGTCATTAATGAAGAGACTGCCAATACTGGCTTCAAGAGCGGCTGAATCAGCAATGCCGGTAGTTGCCAATTGCTGAACCAATGCTGCGGCTTGCGCAATGCCGGCCAGGGCAATGGTTTGGTTGGTTATCGTATTTAATTGCATGGTTTCGCTGCAAGTGATTAGGATCAATGATTCTATTCTAATTGATATTGCTAAAAACGTCTTTCGTCCAATTTATAATTTATCACGAAGTCGAGTATGATATGGGCATGAAAGTACTAAATTTAAGCTAAGGAGACCGAAATGATTGAAACTGTATCGTTAACCGTTACCGGCATGAAATGTGGTGGTTGTGAATCAAATGTAACGGATAAATTGAAAACTATTGATGGCGTATTATTTGTTAAGGCGTCGAGTAAAGATAATGAAGTCAACGTTGAATTTGATTCTGACAAAACCAGCCTGGATACTATTGAGAGTGCCATTATTGACGCAGGCTTTACGGTAGAATAGTAATTAAGTGTTTTAAGTTCATTGAATTATCATCAGTCAAGGTACACATTATGAGCACAGAACAGACTTCTGATACGTTGCGGTTATCCATTTTAGGTATGCGCTGTGCTGGATGCGTGAGTGCAGTAGAGGGTGCCTTGGAGACAGTTGATGGCGTGACCTCGGTTAGCGTCAACTTTGCCGATCATTCCGCGATTGTGATAGGCAATGCTGATCCTGAAGCTTTAAAGCAGGCCGTTAAAGCAGCCGGTTATGATGCAGCTGTGATGGAAGGTCTTGAAGACCCTTCCGTACAGGAAGAGCAGGAACTGCAGCGCTACCGCAAGCTGATGAAAAAAGCAGCTGTAGCGGCTATCTTTGGTGCGTCGCTGATGGTAGCGGAACATTTTGGCTGGCTGCCGGAAATCGGTTCAACGACAGGTCTATGGGTCTGGCCGGAACTTGCTCTCATTACTTTGGGCATTATGATCTATTCAGGCTGGCATTTTTACAACGGCGCCTACAAGTCATTAACGCTGGGACAGGCCAACATGGATACCCTGATTGCCCTGGGCACTGGGTCTGCGTGGCTGTATTCCTGCATTGTTATCGATTATTACGATACCTTGCCGTCCCTGGCGAAACATGCCTATTTTGAAGCTGCCGTGATGATTCTGGCCTTTATTAATCTGGGCTCAGGGTTGGAAACACTGGCCAGAGGTAAAACTTCCAGCGCCATTCGCCAGTTGATAGGTTTGCAGCCGCGTACTGCCAGAGTGATCAGAAATGGCGAGGAAATGGATATTGCTATCGAGCAAGTGGGATTGGGCGAAACCTTAAGGGTCAGGCCCGGTGAGAAAATCGCCGTTGACGGTGTTTTGTTGGAAGGGCATTCCTCGGTTGATGAGTCCATGCTGACCGGTGAATCACTACCGGTAGAAAAAACCGTGGGTTCGGAAGTCGTTGCCGGAACCATGAACCAGAGCGGCAGTTTTTTGTTTAAGGCGACCCGTATCGGGCGTGATACCGCACTGGCGCAAATTATCAAAAGCGTTCGTGAGGCGCAAAGCAGCAAACCTGAAATCGCCCGCTTGGCCGATAAAATTTCCAGTGTTTTTGTGCCGTCTGTGGTCGCGTTTTCCGTATTAACTTTTTTGATTTGGTACGCTTTCGGCCCCGAACCTTCATTGGGTTACGCCTTTGTCACATCAATGACCGTTCTTGTTATCGCCTGTCCCTGTGCCTTGGGTTTGGCGACGCCCATTTCTGTCATGGTGGCAGTCGGCAGATCCGCCCAATCCGGTATTTTGATACGCAAGGGCGAAGCCTTGCAAACAGCGGGTAAACTGACCTGTTTGATACTCGATAAAACCGGCACAGTAACCGAAGGCAAGCCCACTGTTTCAATTATTGAATCGTTAGGCGACTATACCGAAGAACAACTGTTGCAATTGGCGGCGAGTATCGAATCGGGCTCGGAACATCCATTAGCAGCGGCTATTTTGACGGCAGCGGAACAAAGCCAAATAAAACTGGAAAAAGTTAAACAATTTACCGCTGTTGCTGGTCAAGGGGTGAAGGCGACAATTAACGAGCAGAGCGTGTTGTTCGGCAACAAGGCACTGATGGATGAGCAAGGCCTTAGTATCACGCGCTTTAACAATCGACTGGAGAAACTGTCGGCTTTGGGTCAAACACCGATGCTGCTTGCCGTAGATAATAAAATTGCCGGCATTATCGCCGTTTCCGATCCGATTAAAAAAGATTCGGCGCAGGCTGTGCAAGTGTTGAGAAATCAAGGTGTGCGTATCATCATGGTGACTGGGGACAATCGG
>JAQTLI010000278.1 GCA_028714995.1 Methylobacter sp.
GCCCCTCACCACCAATATAACTACTAACCTCTGATCCATTAGTCAACCTAACCCTTGCCACTTTTCTCAAAGCCGAGTTTGGTTTTTTAGGCGTTGTTGTGTAAACACGGGTACATACGCCTCTACGCTGAGGACAAGCCTCCAACGCAGGTACATTGCTTTTTTCTATTTTTTTAGCACGAGGCTTACGAACCAATTGGTTGATCGTGGCCATATCTTTGTTTACTCCGATATACAATTTAAATGTCAGATAATAAAAGAACCGCCGTAAAAGTTAAATGACGGCGGTTCTTTGTGATTCGACCCGACTCAAGCACGTTAGCTCTTTTGAGCAGGGTATAATACTTGCTAACTCCAAACGGGTCAAGTCAATTAGTGCAGATTTATCCCTTAAATATTTAAAGCTTGCTTAAGGGCCTCTTCCACATCCCCTGCATCCACAGGAAGAGCCTCTTCACTTTCCACTATTTCGTGCTGAGCTAATCTATTTTTCCTGCCTTCATGATAAGCCAACCCCGTTCCTGCTGGAATCAATCGACCAACGATAACGTTTTCTTTCAAGCCTTGCAGGTTATCACTCAATCCACGAACAGCTGCATCAGTTAATACTCTGGTTGTTTCCTGAAAGGAAGCCGCAGAGATAAATGATTCCGTTGCTAATGATGCCTTGGTAATCCCTAACAGCACAGAATTATAACTGGCCGGGATTTTCCCTTCAGCTTCCATCTTGTCATTTTCTTCCCGCAATGCAGCTCGTTCAACTTGATCGCCCTTCATGAATCCGGTATCACCTGACGCAGTAATTTCGACCTTTCTTAGCATTTGACGGATAATGGCTTCAATGTGCTTATCATTAATCTTCACACCTTGAAGACGATACACATCCTGAATTTCTTTCACCAAATAGTTTGCTAACTCTTCAATACCCCTCAGCCTCAGAATATCATGCGGCGTTAATTCTCCCTCAGCTATAGTCTCTCCCTTTTCGACATATTCGCCTTCAAAGACTGTGATATGGCGCCATTTTGGAATAAGGGTTTCAATCTGCTCACCCGCAGAATCAGTAAGTATTACCCTCTGCTTACCTTTAGTTTCCTTTCCAAACGAAACGGTTCCACTTGTTTCTGCAAGTATTGCCGGATCTTTAGTTTTACGCGCTTCGAACAAGTCTGCGACTCGCGGCAAACCACCAGTAATATCTCTAGTTTTACTAGACTCTTGTGGAATTCTAGCCAATACATCACCAACTTTTACTTCACCGCCATCTTTAATGCCTGCTATAGCTCCTGCAGGCAGGAAATATTGTGCAGGTATTTCAGTTCCTGGCAAATAAATAGCATTTCCCTCGCCATCAAAAAGTTTCATCATTGGACGCAATTCTTTACCCGCACTTCCCCGCTGCTTTGGATCGGTGACAACTAATGAACTCAAGCCAGTAACTTCATCGGATTGCTTTTGTACGGTAACGCCATCGACAAAATCTATTAGCTCGACGACACCATCAACCTCAGTGATAACAGGATGCGTGTGCGGATCCCAATTAACAATTATATCGCCGGCATTGATTCGAGAACCTTCCTGCACAGAAAGCACCGCACCATAAGGGATTTTATAACGCTCTTTCTCCCTACCATAATCATCAACCACGCCAACTTCACCTGATCTGGAAACTGCAACCAGATTTCCTTCGCGGTTAAACACCGATTTCAGATTATTAAGACGCACAGTACCGGCAGACTTAACCTGAACATTGCTGATTGCAGCAGATCTGGATGCAGCACCACCGATATGGAAGGTTCTCATAGTCAACTGCGTACCTGGCTCACCGATTGATTGGGCAGCAATAACACCTACCGCTTCACCAATATTCACCAGATGGCCACGACCCAAGTCTCGCCCGTAACAAGCCGCACAAACACCATGCCTGTTTTCACAAGTAATGATTGAACGAACCATTACCTGATCAATACTGTGCGCTTCAAGAACAGACACCCAGTGTTCATCCAATAAGGTGCCTCTAGGCGCTACTATAATATCTCCAGCCGGATCCATTATGTCATTTACAGCTACCCGACCCAGTACACGCTCTGACAATGGTTCAACAACATCACCGCCTTCAATAATAGGCGTCATGATCAAACCATTTGTAGTACCGCAATCATCACCGTTAATTACTAGATCCTGAGCGACATCCACTAAACGACGAGTCAAGTAACCTGAGTTAGCAGTTTTCAACGCTGTATCGGCCAAACCTTTACGAGCACCATGTGTTGAAATGAAGTACTGTAATACGTCCAGACCTTCTCTAAAGTTAGCTGTGATAGGCGTTTCAATAATTGAGCCGTCAGGCTTAGCCATTAAACCACGCATACCGGCTAACTGACGAATTTGCGCCGCGGAACCCCGAGCGCCTGACTCCGCCATCATAAAGATAGAGTTAAATGATTTTTGTTTTACTGTCTTACCTTCAGCATCAATAACTGATTCTTCACCAAGTCCATCCATCATAACTTTAGCTATCTGATCGTTAGCATGCGACCAAATATCAACAACCTTGTTATATCGTTCACCATCAGTTACTAAACCTGAGGCATATTGACTTTGAATCTCGTTAACTTCAGCATCAGAAGCTTTAATAATATCGACTTTTTTAGCCGGTATTACCATATCTTCGATACCAAATGAAATCCCTGATATCGTTGCATACCTGAAGCCCAAATACATTAACTGGTCAGCAAGTATTACCGTGTCTTTATTACCTAAGTAACGATAGCTGTAGTTAATTAGCCGCGATATATTCTTTTTGGTCATATCGCAATTAACCAGCTCGTAAGGCATGCGATCTGGAACGACTTCCCAGATTAATGCACGACCTACGGTGGTTTCTACTCGATGAGTCTTATCTTCAGTCTCGCCTTTTTCGTTAACTACTTTCTCAGTTATGCGCAATTGAATTTTTGACTGCAATTCAACAGATTTAGTTTGTAGGGCCTTATGAATTTCACCAACGCTGACAAATATACTGCCATCACCTTTCGCGTTAATTTTTTCACGGCTAATATAGTACAGCCCCAATACCACGTCTTGAGACGGGTTAATAACAGGCTCACCATTTGCAGGAGACAAGATGTTATTTGTCGCCATCATTAACGTTCTTGCTTCAATTTGAGCTTCAATTGATAATGGAATATGCACAGCCATCTGATCGCCATCAAAGTCAGCATTGAACGCGCTACAAACTAGCGGATGCAACTGAATCGCTTTACCTTCAATCAGTGTAGGTTCAAATGCCTGAATACCAAGCCTATGAAGAGTAGGTGCGCGGTTTAACAAAATTGGATGTTCACGGATAACTTCTTCAAGTATATCCCAGACTTCAGCACCCTCTCTTTCAACCATTTTCTTTGCTGCTTTAATGGTTGTAGCTAGGCCACGAAATTGTAATTTGCTAAAAATAAATGGCTTGAATAATTCCAATGCCATTTTTTTCGGAAGTCCGCATTGATGCAGCCTTAACGTTGGACCTACAACAATTACTGAACGACCTGAATAATCAACACGTTTACCCAGCAAATTTTGTCTAAAACGCCCTTGCTTGCCTTTGATCATATCCGCTAATGATTTAAGCGGTCTTCTGTTGGTACCGGTAATCGCACGACCACGACGTCCGTTATCCAGCAACGCATCAACAGATTCCTGCAACATACGTTTTTCGTTTCGAACAATAATATCTGGCGCATTCAAATCCAGCAACCGGTTCAGACGGTTGTTTCTATTTATAACGCGACGATAAAGATCATTCAAATCAGAGGTTGCGAATCGACCACCATCCAGAGGAACCAAGGGGCGCAACTCAGGTGGTAATACTGGCAACACTTTCAAAATCATCCATTCTGGACGATTTCTTGAACTCAATAACGCATCCATGACTTTAAGGCGTTTAGAGTACTTTTTAATTTTTGTTTCTGAATTGGTAGAGTTTATCTCTTCGCGCAGAATTTCAACTTGCTCTTTTAAATCGATTGATTTCAGCAAGTCATAGATAGCTTCAGCACCCATTTTTGCGACGAATTCATCACCATGCAATTCAACCGCATCCAGATAATCATCATCGGTAAGCAACTGACCTTTTTCTAATGGGGTCATGCCCGGATCTAAAACTACAAACGATTCAAAATATAACACGCGCTCAATTTCGCGTAGTGTCATATCCAATAACAACGCTATTCTAGAAGGCAGTGATTTCAAGAACCAGATATGTGCAACAGGGCTGGCTAAATCAATATGACCCATTCTTTCGCGGCGAACTTTGGATAGCGTAACTTCAACGCCGCACTTTTCACAAATAACGCCGCGGTGCTTCAGTCTTTTATATTTGCCGCAAAGACACTCATAATCACTAACCGGCCCAAAAATCTTTGCGCAAAATAAACCATCGCGCTCAGGCTTAAAGGTACGGTAGTTAATCGTCTCTGGCTTTTTCACTTCGCCATAAGACCACGAGCGAATCATATCCGGCGATGCCAACCCGATACGAATGCCGCCGAAATCATCGGCACGACCTTGACGTTTTAAGAAATTCATTAAATCTTTCAAGAGTATGTCCTCTTTAAATACTTTCTGGTGTATTCCAGAACGGGCTATCAGTTAATTTCATTGGAACGAAGCGGGGTATTATTCCCGCTCTAATTCTATGTTGACAGCCAATGAGCGGATTTCTTTAATTAAAACATTAAATGATTCCGGCATACCGGCTTCCATTTTATGATCGCCATCGACAATGTTTTTATACATTCGCGTTCTGCCGGTCACGTCATCAGATTT
>JAQTLI010000279.1 GCA_028714995.1 Methylobacter sp.
GTTAAGGTCCGCATCTAGTGATGCATTGACTAGCCCCGCGTAAACATTGGGCATTGCATAAACAGGTATGCTGCCGGCCTGATAAAACTGCAATTGGGGGTTGATGGATCGTGCTTCTGCGCTATAAGCGCTTAAAAATAGGGCATCAGCATCTTGTCTTCTGCGCGGGATGTATTTTGCCGAAGGTATTATTGAAAGAATTTTATTGTAACGTTGTTCGCTTTCATCCAGATTGAGCAGTTTTTTAATGGGAGACGAAAAATCAGTTTCTTTTGGATTATAAGTCTGTGTTTCTAGAATGGTACCGTTAAGACCTTGCCAGCTTTCCTTGAAATAATCGGCAATGCGTTTTCCCTGCGCATTTTCAGGTATGAGCAGCAGTGCTTGCTGATGGCCATCGGCTTGTGCTTTGCTAGTGATTTGCTCAACGTCATCGATTGGGCTCAGGCCAAACTGGTAGAGATTGTCTTTTTGTAGTCCTGGAATATGATTTAAGGCAAATACGGGCGTGGTGAATTTGACCGACTCCGCAAGACTTTGGATGTGTTCTTTGCTGAGTGGGCCAATAATTAATTCGGCACCTTCTGCGACAGCCTGGTTATACAAAGCACGCGGGGGCGACTGTTCGCTGTCGTAAAAGTGGATGCGGGGCTTAAAAGAATTGCTGCCCGAATGATTATAGGCTGCCATAAACCCTGCCCGGATAGCTTTGCCGGCTTGAGCAAAAGATCCTGATTCGGGTAGGAAAATCGCGACTGATTTAGGCTGCAAGGATGCGTTGCCTGATGTTTCCTGAGTCTGTTCTAAAAAGGCCAGATTAGCTGGGTGCTCTGGAAAGGTTGCGCGCCATTGTGCTATTTCGGCATTAAAATCGGCGATATTATGGTCTTTTAGTTTTAATATTTTGGCTAAAGATATCCAGCCGGCCAAGGTGTCCGTTGATGACTGTTGATTGTTATGAAAGTCAGAATCAAGCGCTAGGTTTAATGTTTCAAGGATGGCGGCCTGATTCTCCCTGAGCTGATCTGGAGAGCTTAATAACGGGTGCAGATCTATTCTTGATTTGGCGCTGTTGAGTGGATTTCCGACTAATGAAAAAGCAAATGCCTGCGATTGAAAATATTTAATTTGATTGTCCAGGCTAAGCTGTTGCGGCTGAATCAGCGCCAGGCGTTCAATGGCCAGTTCAGCTTCTCCAAGGCTGAGCAGGATTTGAGCATAAAGTAAGCTCAATTGAGTGCGTTGGTGGGGCGATAGGGTAGATGGGTCTATGGCATCGGCAGCTTGCTTTGCGGCGGTGCCGTCCCCCGCCTGAATTAAGGAATCGATGGCCTGCAAACGAAGTTGATTCTCTTCAGCGGACGGGGCTGTGGCTGGATGCTGGTATAATTCAGTTATCTGTCCCGTTTGCTCGTTTTGCATAAACGGAACGGTTATTAGAGCATCCTTTTTAGGTAAGGGACTGCTGACGGGCGCAGGCGCGCAACCGGAAAGACACAACAAGCAGGGCAGCAGGGCGCTCAATGATCGCGATACATGGCTTTGGCCGTACTTTAAAAAATTTAAGAGGTTATTCATATGAGAGTGTCGAATGTCAAGTGAATGCGGCAAATTATACGTTGTTGCTACTCCGATAGGTAATTTAGCAGATATTAGCTTTAGAGCGGTTGATATATTAAAGCAAGTTGATTTGATTGCCGCAGAAGATACCCGGCATGTGAGAATGCTGCTGCAACATTACGGGATTACCAATAAGCTGATTTCACTGCATCAGCACAATGAAGAGAAGGCTTCGGCCGGTTTGCTGGCAAAGTTGCGGGAGGGGCAGTCTATTGCTTTGGTTTCAGATGCAGGAACGCCGCTGTTGAGTGACCCGGGTATGCCGCTGGTGAAGATGGTTAAGGATGCGGGTTTGGATGTGGTGCCTGTGCCGGGGGCTTGTGCGTTGATTGCGGCATTATCCGCCTCGGGGTTGCCGGTCACGCAATTTACGTTTGAAGGCTTTTCGCCAAGAACCTCGTCGGCGCGAAAAACTTTTTTTAGCGAAAGATTAGCGTGCCCGACAACGTGGGTATTTTACGAGTCCAGTCATCGAATTTTGGCTTCACTAAAGGATATGGCGGAAGTGTTGCCGTTAGATCGTCAGATCGTAATTGCCAGGGAACTGACCAAATTGCATGAAACCATCGTAAAAACCACCCTGAGTAATGCACTTAAGCTGGTGGAGGAAGATGGCAACATGAGGAAAGGTGAGTTTGTAGTTATTGTTGATGGCGCTACCATCGATAAAAAAGAACAAGTAATTACCCCTGAGCAGGAAAAAATACTGAGTGTGTTGTTGCGAGAGTGTTCGATTAAGACGGCGGTTGCGATGGCGGTAGAAATTACCGGAGTTAGAAAAAAACTGTTGTATCAAGCAGCACTGGATATGGAAATAGCGAAAGAGGCTTAGTGTTGCCGTTAATGTGATGGTTGCCTGTGCTTTTTTTATCTCTTTTACAATTAGCATGCCTCATATTCATATGAAAAATTGTGATATACTTCCCATTGAAAGAGTCAGCTGAGCAGTCGCTGTTTTATCGAAAGATAGAATGGAGGAAAGTCCGGGCTCCATTGGGCAGGGTGCCAGGTAATGCCTGGGAGGCGTGAGCCTACGGAAAGTGCCGCAGAAAATATACCGCCAGTCACTTTTGTGACCGGTAAGGGTGAAAAGGTGCGGTAAGAGCGCACCGCGCAACTGGTAACAGGAGTGGCATGGTAAACCCCACCCGGAGCAAGATCAAATAGGGGAACAGACGCGTGGCCCGCGCGGTTCCTGGGTAGATTGCTTGAGCTGCGGGGTGACCTGCAGCCTAGATGAATGACTGTTCTAGACAGAACCCGGCTTACAGGCTGACTCTTTCTTTTTTCGCTTAATTTTTGTAAAAAACCAGCCCGGTAAATATTGCAGCAAATCCTCGATGTACCTCATATTTCCATCAAAAAGGTTTGAATTTTTGGTGCGCTTCTTCGTTAAAGTATTTTCTTACTAAGATCAATTAACTTTTTGATAAAGCATGGGATTTATTGCCTCATATTTGGCATGTTTTGGCGCCTGTTCGATTGTGACCTAAGTCATTGTCAAAAAAGATATATTTTTAAGTGAAATCATCCTTGACTAGGGGATATTTGAAATCTATAGTGAGCTTAAGTGGTAAAAAGTGGAAAAAAATGGTTATTTTAGGGAATATTGGGGGGAATCTTGTTAAGAGGCATTAGTTCAATCAATTTAGACGTTAAGGGGCGTCTTGCAATTCCCACCCGTTACCGGGAGGAGTTACAGGAATGCTGCGACAGTCAGTTGGTTGTAACAGTGGCTGTAGATGAGAGATGCGTTGGAGAAAACGGTTGTTTGTGGCTTTATCCGCTTCCTGAATGGGAAAAGCTTGAGCAAACGATTAGTAAATTACCTACCTTAAATAAAATGGCTGGCAAACTAAGGCGGTTTGTTATCGGTAATGCATCTGAGTGTGAAATGGATGGGCAGGGGCGTTTGCTGTTGCCGGAAAAGCTGAGAACGTTTGCCAATATGGATAAGAAAATTGTTCTTGTTGGTCAGCTTAATAAGTTTGAGCTCTGGAATGAGGATGCATGGACGGCAAAAGAAAATCAATGGCTGGATGGTGATGATAATGAAGGATTGGAAGACTTAGGGTCTTTATCTTTCTAAATACAGGGGATTTGTTAGTGGAACATTTGCCCGTTATGTTTGCAGAAGCACTGCAACAGTTGGCCATTAAAAAAGACGGCATTTACTTGGACTGTACCTTCGGAAGGGGCGGTCACAGTCAGGGAATTTTAGATCTGTTGGGTTCATCTGGTCGGCTGCTGGCCTTTGACCGGGATCTCGATGCGATAGATTCAGATTATGCGCAAGCCATGCTTAAAGATGAGCGGTTCAAGCTGAAACATAGTTGTTTTTCGGAATTGGAAAATATAGTCGTAAGTGAAGGTTTGGCAGGAAAGGTCGACGGTATTTTGGTGGACTTGGGAGTGTCATCACCGCAGCTTGATAATCCGGAAAGAGGCTTTAGTTTTTTGCGTGATGGGCCATTGGATATGCGGATGGATGGCAATTCAGGCATTTCAGCAGAACAGTGGTTGGCTAATGTTGAAGAGCCGGTGCTGGTTAAGGTTTTGTTTGAATATGGCGAGGAGCGGTTTGCACGACGCATAGCTCATGCGATTGTCGAAAAAAGAGCGGAATCAGCTATTACAACTACCCGGCAATTAGCTGAACTGATTGAAGATGTGGTGCCAGTGAGAGAGAAGCATAAGCACCCTGCAACACGTAGTTTTCAAGCAATACGCATTGAAATTAATAGAGAGCTAGATGAACTGAAAGATGTTTTGCAGCAGTCTGCCCGGGTTTTGAAGCCGGGTGGTCGATTGGTTGTTATTTCTTTTCATTCATTGGAAGACAGAATTGTAAAACGCTTTATCAGAGATGAGTCAGGAGCTAAATATAATCCTGGCAAGTTGCCAATAAAGGAAGTCGATATAACTAAGGGAGTTTTAAAGAAAATAGGTAAAGCCCTGAAGGCAGGGAAGTCGGAGATCAGCCAAAACCCAAGAGCGCGTAGCGCAGTAATGCGAGTAGCTGAGAGAGTTTAAGTGTCAACATATCGCTATCTGGGTGTGGGAGGGTTAGTGTTAGTGCTTCTGATATCGGCTTTGGCTGCGATTTATAGCAAATACTATTCGCGATTGGTTTTTATTGAGATTCAAAAGCAGGAAAGAGCTTTGGACCAATGTGAAGTGGAATGGGGTC
>JAQTLI010000280.1 GCA_028714995.1 Methylobacter sp.
GTGTTCAACTGTCTGGCAGAAAGTTGTTCCTTAACGGAGGCATGCCAAATGTTACAGATTCCGATAATTTTAATTTCTGTTTTTTTGCTCACTGCTTGCTCGACGATGCCGAGTGGTCCGAGTGTTCTGGTACTGCCTGGCACAGATAAAAACTTTGATCAATTCCATATTGATGATCTGAAGTGCAGGCAACTTGCCTATGAACAGATTGCTACATCGCAAAAAGAGCCCGATTCCAAAGATGAAGGTCAGCAAAATTATGACATCGGCTATATTCAATGCATGTATGGCAGGGGGCATCGAGTTCCTGTACCCGGGGACTTAATGTACGACACTCAGCAGGAATGGCATTCGCCGCCGCCTCCCAATATGCCGGCGCCATTTCGCAGTAACTAAGCTTTTAATGGTTCTGTCGCATTAACTATTGAGCGGCGGATTCGATTATTCTGTCGCCTTTCAAAAAACGGTGTGAATCGAGATAATCAAACCCAAAAGAATGTGATTTCCAATTGATCAAATCAATTACCGTTCAACATTCAACGAAGATATTCAAAGCAAGAGTTCTGGGCGGCGTTATTGATAGATTGGTTAAACATAATACAGCAAGGATTCCTAATGACTTAGGTTATGGTTGACTCTGTCGAATGGCTACTGCTTTTGAAAGGAGTACATAATGAAAACACACGCGATGCTATCAACAATACTACTGGTCGTTTGTAGCTTGTACAGTGGCGCTAATTGGGCACGTGGTCATTTTGGTTTTTATTTCGGCATACCACTTTATCCTTATAATCCTTACCCATATTACCCTTATCAGTACCCTTATTACCCTTACCATTATTATCCTTATCAGTACCCCTATTATTATCCGCCTACCGTACCGGCAACACCGCCGGTCTACATCCAGCAATCTCCGCAGGCTGGACAACAATATCCATCCGGTTACTGGTATTATTGCAACAACCCCAAAGGCTATTACCCTTATATCAAGCAATGCCCAAGAGGTTGGCAAGAAGTCGAGCCGACACCCCCAGCACTTCGTTAAGGAGTCCAAATATGTCACGATTTTCCCTCGTGTTTTCGGCCACGGTTATACTGGCAGTCACCGGTTGCGCCAGCATACCTAATGGCCCCAGTGTCCTTGTGTTACCAGGTTCGGGTCTGTCTTTCGAACAGTTCCGTAACGATGATGCGATCTGTCAACAATATGCTTTTATCCAGGTTGGCGGCACTACCGCTAATCAAGCAGCGATCAATAGCGGTGTCACTAGTGCCGCAGTCGGCACGGCATTAGGTGCGGCAGCCGGCGCTGCAATTGGTGGGGGGAGCGGTGCCGCCATCGGGGCCGGCAGCGGGTTGGCGGCCGGCAGCATAGTCGGTACAGGCGCCGCTAGCAGTTCCATGTACGCAGGGCAACAGCGTTACGATGCGGCTTATATTCAATGCATGTATGCCAAAGGTCATCAAGTTCCTGTATCGGGACAATTCTCGTACCAAACACACCCCCGAACTGAGGCACCGGCCTCGCATATTCCACCACCCCCGCCCGGCTCCCCGCCACCTGCTCCCCCAAAATAAACTATCTCTCCAACACTTAGTAAAACCTGAGGAGTCCATAATAATGAATACTCAATCACTAGTGGAATTTTTTAAAAAGATGATCCTTGATATTTCAAATAACAGGGATAACGTAGCCTACTGGAATGCCAAGTTTGACCATTTCGCCAGATTTTTCGGTCGTTTGTCTGGAAGGTCTATTGCTTTCAATGTTGCCACAGGAATAATTCTGGTTTGGCTTATCAGTGGCCCCATTTTTGGTTTTAGTGATACTTGGCAGCTGGTTATCAATACAGCGACAACTGTCGCTACCTTTCTAATGGTGTTCTTGATCCAGCACACTCAAAACCGGGATACAGAAGCTATCCAGGTAAAATTGGACGAATTGATTCGGTCTATCGGAGGTGCCAATAATGCACTGCTTGATTTAGAAGAATTGGAAGAGGAAGATCTTTCATTGTTGCGTCGACATTACAGAACACTGGCGAAAGAAGCGAGAGCGGCGAAAAAAGAAATAGGCAACCCCGAGCTTTCTTCTGAAGACTGAAGTGAGCAACAAGTTTGGAGAAAAATGAGGGTAAAGGGTATACCCAGTGGCTACTATTATTTTCTCTGTTAGTGGGTTATAAGTAACAATTCAATGCCCCACAATTTTAAAGCCGGGTTGGAGATTAAAATGATTCGATATTGGTTTAGCGGTCTGATTGTTTTTGTCTTAAGCATAAATCCTGCTGTTGCTGAGAATGGAACTGGGACTGATATGACCAGAGGTGCGATGCTTTACGATAATCATTGCATACAATGTCATACTCAGGAGGTACATTGGCGAGAAAAGAGAATGGCTACTGACTGGGAAAGTCTAATCGCCCAAGTGGATCGTTGGCAGCGTACTTTCGGGCTTGAATGGAGCAAGAATGACATCAAGGAGGTCAGCCGTTACCTAAATAGTGTGTACTACCATTACCCTTAATTCATTCCCAGTCAGATGCGATGTGGCGGTTGATACTTTATATTTCGGAGTCGAATTTGTTACTTATCCTTGCTACTGTCAACCTGAAAGGTGACGGCTTGACGCTGGTTAAATACCCCTTCTACTTGGCATAAAATGCAAATAATCTTCAGTTATGAATTCACAACATACTTTACAAATCCGACTTCCCAATCGGAATAACGGAGTTTTTGCTACTGTCTGACACATCTTACTAAACAGTTAACTCATTCAGTCTGAGCTTGTCGAAGAGTGAACAGCTTAACCTTAACTGTTACGGTTGAAGTTGAAAATATTTTATTCATCACCCGCAAATCAAAGAAATAACATTAATATTGATTCAGGATCGTAGGATACCGTCGCACGAAGCGCGTCGCTCGTGACGGATGTTTGATGTTGATGCACTTTAATGGAAAGTTTTCAACGTTGTTTGACTGCTATAAATATCATGAATTTATTTTATTTCAATAGGTTAAATTACGTATTTATCGCCGCCCATCGATAGTATATTCTCTGTTCTTCATTGCAACCCTGTTATAAGCATTTTTATTGGTTTCACAACTTTACTTATTAGGGGAATCGTTGTTCTGCAAACTATCGTTTTGCACCCATGCCGCATAAAATCGGACGCTTGACTGAGGGGGGAATATCCTTGAAAACGATAGCTGGATTGTTTATTACCAGATGGATTTTTGTTTTTGTATGGCTGTCGACTATTGGCTTCAGCTCGATGGCACTCGCCGGCATAACGACCTCTTTGCCGTCAGCAAGCAATGAATCTGCTGCGCTACCTGCCGATATTGAGGTCTTCGTGCAAGAGGGTTGTCCACACTGCGCTGATGCGAAGGCGTTTTTACATGCTCTCAAACGCGAACAACCCGCGTTGAGCATCATTATTCATGACATAAATCGGGAGCCCTCCGCACTGGAGCGATTGCAGCTCATCGCCAAAAATCAGGGTATAAGGGCAATAAGAGTGCCTGCTTTTCTGGTGGGTGAGCAATTGATCTTCGGTTTTTCAGAGGAGACCAGCACCGGTCAGCTTATCCGTAATGCGCTTACCAGGGTCCAAACGCCAAAAATTCAGGATACTTCAGGCAGTTGCGAAATAAAGGAATCCTTGTCCTGTCAGACAGCACAACACATCGACTTCCTTGGTCACAGATTGTCGCTGGACGAGGTTGGTTTACCCCTGTTTACACTGGCAATAGGCTTGCTTGACGGTTTTAATCCCTGTTCTCTATGGGTATTAATGCTCATGATCTCATTGCTCGCGTCCATGAATGATCGGGCACGGATGTTCGCCATCGCCGGCACCTTCGTCGCCGTGGAAGGCCTGGTTTATTTCATTTTCATGGCGGCCTGGCTCAATCTCTTCTTGCTGATTGGTCTGTCCCGACTTTCGGAAATCATCATTGCAGCCATTGCCTTGTTGGCCGGGATGATTAATCTCAAGGATTTTTGGTTTTACGGCCAGGGTGTTTCATTGTCGATTCCAGATGCTGCCAAACCTGGCATTTATGCCCGAATCCGGCAAATTCTCCAGGCAAAGAATCTTACAGGTGCACTGATCGGGGCTGTACTGCTGGCTGTTTTGGTGCAGCTTGTCGAATTCATGTGTACCTCGGGTTTTCCGGCGCTGTACACGCGGATTCTGACGCTGAAACAGCTGGACAGCATGAGCTATTACGGCTATTTGCTGCTGTACAATCTGGCCTATATGTTCGATGACATTATTATTTTAGCCATTGGCATCATAACGCTGAGCCAACGGCGTCTTCTGGAAAAGGAAGGGCGCCAGCTTAAATTAATCAGTGGCTTGGTGATGGTGGGGATTGGCATCTATTTGATATTAAATTCTGCCTGACATGTTTTTAAACCATTCATAAAAAACGAGGCCGATCCTTGAAAAGCAATCCGATAATACCCCACTGGGAACATTTTGAACACGATGCCGACATCGGCATACGCGGCATTGCGCCTACACTTGAGCAGGCGTTCGAACAGGCCGCTGTCGCGATGACCACCGTAGTTACCGATCTTGACTTGGTTACGGCATCAAAAGTTATTTCCATCAGTTGCGAAGCGCCCGATACTGAACTGCTGTTGGTCAGCTGGATCAATGAGTTGGTTTATGAAATGGCGGTAAACGGCTTATTGTTCAATCGTTATGAAGTCGTTATTGCTAACGGTAAGTTATCGGCGACCGCCTTCGGCGAATCCGTTGACCGGCAAAAACACCAACCCGCCGTT
>JAQTLI010000281.1 GCA_028714995.1 Methylobacter sp.
TTTTATAATAAAACCAATAAGTTATATGGCGGAGAGAGAGGGGTTCGAACCCTCGATACGTTGCCGTATACACACTTTCCAGGCGTGCGCCTTCGACCACTCGGCCATCTCTCCTATTATTGACTTCCCCTAGACGATGGGAAGCCGCGTAGAATAATCGATATTGCGTTTTGGCGCAATGGCCATTATCCAGCGCTCTCATTAGTCAGCGCTTCCAGCTCATCCCATCTTTTATAAACTTGCTCAAGCTTTGCATCGACTTGTTTCAGTTCATCCAGTGTCTTGGCAACGACAGCCTGGTCTTTTTTGTAGAACTCGGGCGCGCTGATTTGCTGGTTTAACTCGGCTTGCTTGGTTTCCAATTCATCAATCAGTTCCGGCAGTTTATCCAGTTCCTGCTGCTCCTTGAAGCTGAGTTTTTTCTTTTTAGCTGCTACCGCCGCCGGTTTTTCTTCTTTTTTCACTTCCAGCGTTTTTTTTGGCGCTTCAACCTTTTTCGCCTGTTTAACATGGTTCATCCAATCGGTATAGCCGCCGACAAATTCATCGACCTCGCCTGACCCGTCAAGAACAAAGACACTGGTCACGACGTTATCCAGGAAAGCTCGGTCATGGCTCACCAGCAACAAGGTGCCATCAAAGGCAACCAGTTTTTCTTCCAGCAGTTCCAGGGTTTCCAGGTCCAGGTCATTGGTGGGTTCGTCCATGACAATCAGGTTGGAGGGTTTGGTAAATAACCGCGCCAGCAACAAGCGGTTTTTCTCTCCGCCAGATAAACTTTTTACCGGCGAACGCGCTCTGGCCGGAGCGAACAGAAAGTCACCCAGATAAGACATGACGTGCCTTTTGTTACCGGCAATCTCGACAAAATCATTGCCATCGGCGACGGTATCGGCAACGGTCATTTCCGGATCGAGTTGGTCGCGCAACTGGTCAAAGTAGGCGATTTCCAGCTTGGTGCCCTGCTCTACCGTGCCGCTGTCCGGCTCCAGCTGCTTAAGCAATAACTTCAATAAGTTAGATTTGCCTGCACCGTTAGGGCCTATCAGGCCTATTTTGTCGCCCCGCTGAATCAGCGTGGAAAAATGATTAACGATTTGCCTGTTCTCGTAGCTAAAACAAATATCGTTGACTTCGATAACTTTTTTGCCGGATGCATCGCCTCTTTCCAGCGACAACTTGCTGGTTCCCTGAACGTTGCGACGCTGCGCACGCTCATTACGCAAGCTCTCCAACGCCCTGACCCGGCCTTCATTGCGTGTGCGTCTGGCTTTTACGCCCTGCCTGATCCAGACTTCTTCATCAGCCAGTTTCTTGTCAAACTCGGCGTTTTGATTGGCTTCGTCCTCTAATGCTGCGGCTTTGCGGGTCAAATAATCGTCATAATTGCCCTGCCAGGACACCAGATTGCCGCGATCCAGGTCAATAATCCGGGTCGCCAGTTTTTGCAGGAACGACCGGTCATGGGTCACAAATAACACGGCACCCTGAAAATTCAGGATTTGCTCTTCCAGCCAGGTAATGCTTTCAAAATCCAGGTGATTGGTAGGCTCATCAAGCAATAACACTTCCGGCTCTATAACCAGGGCTCTGGCCAGGGCTACGCGCCGCTTCCAGCCGCCGGACAGACCGCTGATTTTCAATTCGCCGGGCAAGTCCAGTTTACTTAAGGTGGTTTCAACCCGTTGCTGGAAATGCCAGCCGTTATGGGCTTCAAGTTTGTGCTGTAAATCGCCAAGTTCCTGCAGGGCCTTGTCATCATCATAAGACATGGTTGAAGACAGCGCATGATAGCGGGTAATCCATTCACCCAATTCGCCCAGGCCACCGGCAACTGCATCATAAATAGTCGCATCATCCGGCAATTCGGGAGATTGCTCCAGCCATGCCAGTTTCAATCCAGGTTCCCGCCAGATATCGCCATGATCGGGCATGACATTGCCGGCAATGATCTTCATCAATGTGGACTTGCCTTCGCCATTACGTCCTAACAGCCCCACTCTTTCTCCTGCATCCAGCTGAAAGTCGGCATTCTTCAATAAAGCGTGAGTTCCATAAGCGATGGAAACGTTGGTTAAGCGTAGTAAAGGCATTTTAAAGTTCTTTATGTTGTAAATAGCGTCGTAATAAATCCAGCGCCAGTAACGCCGCCTGATTTTGCTTGCGTTTGATGGGACCGGCCACTGAATGGATTGTTTGATGAAATCCATCTCCAGTCAGTAGTGTATTATATAGAAAAATGGACTTGTCTTTATCGTGAAATGTTTTATTGTCTCCGGCGTAGAGCTGAACAAGGACAAAATCGGCTGCGCTGGTCTTTTGTATTTTGACCGCCATTGCCTGTGCAGTTGCCATCAAGTCATTAGCATTTACGGTGACCCCAAGTTTTTGCCCCAGACTTTCCAAAGACTGCTCATAGCGCGTTTCCAGCAACCATTGTGACCCAATACACTTGGCCGCCAGCAAACCCTGACTGGCTGTTTCTGCAATGGCCAGCGTGTGTCCTCCGGCATTCATCAGTTGATCGATCACAAACACCAGATCACCCGTTGCATCCCCCACTCTGTCAATAGCGAAGACAGTGTCGCCGATCTGCCCGGCAAGCTCAGACACTAATGCCGCCATTGCCGCTTCTGGATAGTCATGTGGAAATAGCAATTTGGTTTGAACGTCGTCCGGGCCTGCGCGAAACCCCAGCTGAACCTGCGTCGGAATTTCAATCGAATTTATCCGCTGCTGAATATCCGACTCGCCTATTCCTACCGTTTTGATGGTGATTAATTTGCCGGGCTGCAATGTAAACCGACTGACTAGTTTTGGCTGGATGGTCTCCAGAAATAAATGGCGCATTTCCGAAGGCACACCGGGCATAAAGGCAAACCAGCAGCGCCCGGCTTGCAGGGAAAATCCGGGCGCCGTGCCCCATTCATTGTCAATGCGCTTAGCGCCTTTGGGAAACATCGCCTGTTTGCGGTTGGATTCGGGCATGGGCCTGTTTCTGTGCTCAAAGAAACGCTTGACCTGTCCAAAGGCAATGCCGTCAAATTCCAACGGCAGATCAAAGGCTTTGGCGACGGCCTCGGCGGTCAGGTCGTCAGTGGTCGGCCCCAGCCCGCCGGTACACAGGCAACAATCGGCGCGTGTTGAAATTTCCCGCAGCAGCGCTATCAAATCGTCCAGTCTATCGCCCACGGCGGTATGCCGGGTTACGGTGAAACCCATTGGCACAACCTGCTGAGACAGCCATGCCGCATTGGTATCAACCGTTTGCCCGGTGATGACTTCTTCACCTTGCGAGAAGATTTCCAGTTTTGGATTCATCGTTAAAAACTCATTTTCATCAGTACGCCATGCCAGAACGGCAGCGTAACCAGGCTTATTACTGTCGTTACCGTGACCGCCATCGCGTAAAGCGAGCTATCCAGCCGGTAACGATCACAAAACACAATACCCAACACCATGCTCGGCATGGCCAGATCCAGCACCGCCGCAGCCCTGTAATCTCCATCAAGTTGCAAATAATTCAACAGCGCAATTGCAAACAGCGGCATCAGCGCCATTTTTATAACTATAACCGGAATGACATAAGGAAGATTGCGCACAGTTACCGCTTTCCAGCTTAATGCCAGCCCCAGTGAAAACAGCATCAACGGCACAACCGCCGCGGACAATTTTTGCAACGCGCCAGCCAACCATTCGGGCGCAACCATGCCATTAAGATTCAAGGTGACCGCAATGGCTGCAGCCCAAAATGGCGGCGCATTAAGAAATGACACGACCGACTTGGAATTTTCTTCACTGTCTTCACCGTAATGCCGCACTATCATGATGCCGACAGTAAACAGTAACGGTGAAGTTGCGAACAGGTCTATCTGGATAGCCACCGACCTGGCCCAGCTGCCAAAGGTCTGCTCCAAAACCGGCAAGCCAAGATAAGTTACGTTAGGGAACGCCGCCGCCAGCACCATCGCGCCCAAACGCCTGTGTTCAAACTTAAAAACAGTCCCAACTATCCAGATACAGAGCATGGCGAACACAATGCAGCCAACGCCCAGCAAGGTGTACTGAAACGAATGCACGCCGATATCGGCAGACCATAAAACCTCCAGAACCATCGCCGGCAGCAGTAAATAGTAGACTACCGTGGTCAGCGCCAGCCGTGTTTGCTCTGCCGACAGCCCCGCTGGCTTTAGCATTCGCCAAACGGCGCCGCAAGCCATTAGCAAGGTCATTTGAATAAGTGTTGAGTTCATAATCCCAGTGTATTGTGAGTTTACTAATTTTATCATTCACGCTTAAAACAAGTTCCGGTAAAATACACCTAATTAATATTCAGGAGCGTTTAAGTGCATCTATTTTCAAAATATTGCCGACTCGGTTTTACCATCGGTATCTTTTTATTATCCGGATATTCTTTTGCTGAGACGAGTGCGATCAAAATCGAATCTGTTTCGCCTAAGGAAGCTGCGATAATGCACACAGATCAAAAGGCGGTCATTGTCGATGTTCGTGAAGATAAGGAATGGAATGAACACCGCATTCCGGGCGCCGTTCATATTCCGCTGGCTCAATTAAATGACCGGATGTCAGAGCTCAATCAATACAAAAACAGCCCAATCATCACCCAATGCAAAGGCGGCAAGCGTTCCGCACAAGCCCAATCAGCATTAAAGTCAGCAGGATTTTCCAAAGTTTATAATATGGATGGCGGAATACAGGCCTGGGACAAAGAAGGATTAGCTACAGAATAACCTTTAGCGTCGCAAATATTCGCCTTAAGCGGCGACCTACTTT
>JAQTLI010000282.1 GCA_028714995.1 Methylobacter sp.
CAGGACTTAAGCGAAGCCGCCGAACCTTGATAAAAACCAAAACTTCAAAACCGCCAACGGGCGGCGCGTCCCTTTGACTGACTTGTTAGGAAATTTTGCGAGCAATAATTGAAACTCCCTCGGTGTAACTATATCCATACCCAAAACCATAGCTGGCACCTCCAGACACAGCCTCTGTGTTACCGAGTATACGTGGCGAACTGGTAATGCCTTTGGTTTCATATTTGTAATAGTAGTCGCCGGAGATAATCGGTAACACGGAAATCACCTCATAGTCTTCTTGGTTTAGCTGAGCAATTGCTTTGGCAACGTCCTCTGAAAGACGCTCGCCATCAATTTTGCAGTCAGAAAAACCAGTTTGTTGCCATCGAGTTTCCTTTCTGGTGATCTCTTTTTCGCCACCAAATAGGCCTTTTTTCTTTTCGCCAGTTGGAACTTTGAAAGTGACGTTTTTTCCCACCGGCTTAAAAAATGCGTTCACATAAATCACTTTGTTTTCAATCATTTTACGGATTCCTAACGTTTGAAATCACCGGCCTGCGCGGCTTTTCGCGCAGGTCCGGTGGATTGATGGGTTAGCGAGCATTGCTTTCCCTCATGCGATGTACTCGACGGGAAAGCGGTTTGAATGCTCCGGAAACAAGTCGCACATAAAGAAGGTATGTCGGTAGCGTTCAAACGCTATTGGCTCATGACTGATAAGTCGGCTCTTGAGTTCATCTGTCGATGGCAGTGCTGAAACGCCAGACTCTTGAAGTCGATCCTTCATACGGTTCGCTCGCGCCGCAAGGGCGGCAGTGGTGCAGTGCTCACTTTTGTAGCTGTTCCACACTTTCTCAAATAGACCCTGCGAGGTCGTACGCCAAAACAGTCCTGGTTTTGTTGCTTGATCCATGGCTTCGACAGCCTTTGCCGGTTCCTTGGTACTGAGAAGTGTTAGGTACAGGGCAGCGTACGCCTTTTCTAGCTCTCCAGCAGTCAACGTCCGGGTTGGGCCGATGAGTCCCCAGAATGGCGCTCTATCGCCCATGCGTATTATTTTGGCCAATGCCCCACCTGTACAGGCAGCGACCGCGACCATTAGGTTAAGACCGGTCGTGACGTTTAACTCCGTAATTGGAAGTTTCAATTCGTCCCAGTCAGCGAGAGAACCATCAGCAAACTGGAAGTCATCCTCATCGCCATGGCATTCAATGTGGCATCGGAATGATGTTGTGTTCCTTTGCACCTTGTTTGCACGTCAGGATGCACTGTACAAATTCGTCGGCACTTTCAACTCGTACATAACGAACTGCAGGAGAGGGTGAGTATGCAACCGCATAAGTCTGTAAGTCCTCGAACAAGCGTTTCGCGGTGTTGTACTCACCTGTGGGTATCGAATCCACGACAAAAATCTGGTTAAAGCGGTTGGAGTCCATGCATGCTCGCTAACGTAATATATACGACATTGATTGTCGTATAAAAATAGTAAAATGTCGTATAATCATGTTCAATTAACGCAAGGTATTGTTTATGTTGACTATAGTAGAGGTTGACGCGACAAAGTATGTAAACAAATACGACACAAACACAACCGAAGAAATTATTGGATCAAGTACGCGACAAGATTCGTTTTAAGCATTATAGTTTAAGTATTGAAAATACCTATCTCTCGTGGATTAAGCGGTTTATTTTGTACCACGGCAAGTGTTATCCAGCCGACTTGGGCGCAGCCGAAGTGGAGAAGTTTTTAACTTATCTTGCTACGCAGCGCCATGTATCCAGTTCGACTCAGAATTAAGAGCTTTCAGCGATTCTGTTTTTGTATCGTGAGGTGTTGGCGATCACTTTGCCCTCGCTAGATAGTTTTGAGCGTTCAAAAAAACCGCGCCGCTTGCCGGTGGTGCTGACGGTCTCGGAAGTACAGGCGTTGTTACGGGAAGCTGCATCTGCTCCTGCTCCTATCGATTTGATTATTAAGCTGTTGTATGGAACCGGGATGCGCTTGATGGAGGCAGTGCGGCTGCGCGTTAAGGACGTAGAATTGACCCGCAAAGAGATCATCATTCGCGATGGCAAAGGCGGCAAAGACCGAGTGACGATGTTGCCGGATAGCTTGCTGGGGGCGATACGTGCACAATTGGTTTTGCGCCGTGAGTGGCATGAACAAGATATGGCGCTGAACAAAGTGGATGTTTGGCTACCGGATGCCTTGGCGATCAAATATCCGAATGCCTCTAAAGAATGGGGCTGGCAGTATGTGTTCGTGGCGAAAAATTACTCTATTGATCCCCGCAGTAAAATCGAACGTCGTCATCATGTCGAAGAAAAAAAGGTGCAGCGCTATGTAAAAAAAGCGGCTTTGGCGGTAGGCATTGCCAAACCAACAACGCCGCACACGTTGCGGCTTCGTTTGCAACTCATTTGCTGCAAAGCGGCTACGATATTCGCACTGTTCAGGAGTTGTTAGGGCATAGCGATGTTGCTACGACAATGATTTATATTCATGTATTGAATAAAGACGGTAGGGGGTATTGAGAGCCCATTGGATCAGCTCTGGCCAGAGCTATAGGGCCATAGAACTGATATTATATAAACTTAAGTTTGTTCAGCGCTGATTGGATGGAGTTTGGGTGTTAAATGAAAAATAATAAGGCAGGCGATATGCAGAATTATCTGGATATTTGTATCGCCAGTCAGCAACTGACTGTTTATGCGGGTGGAAGTGAGGTGCAAAGCTATCCTGTGTCCACCGCTAAAAATGGTGCGGGCGAGTTGATGGGCAGCGAATGCACGCCAACAGGCTGGCATAAAATCAGGGCGAAAATTGGCGCAGATCAGCCATTGAATGCAGTGTATATCGGCAGGCGCGCCACGGGTGAAGTTTACAGCGTCGATCTGGGTAAACAGCACCCGCAACGCGATTGGATATTGACCCGTATCCTCTGGTTAGGGGGGCTGGAGCCAGGCAAAAATCGCTACGGCAAAGTCGATACGGCGTGGCGATATATTTATATCCACGGCTGTCCCGATGAGTTAATGAACGGCGATCCTGAATCGCACGGTTGCATCCGTATGAAAAATGCCGATGTGTTGGATTTGTTTAATCGCATAGAGGCCGGAGTTAAGGTTTACATTCATGAATAGCGGTATGTACTAAATGGCGCGTATTGTTTTAGGCGTAGAATACGACGGCAGCGGTTTTTCAGGATGGCAGTGGCAAGTTGAGCAGCGCAGTGTTCAGCAAGTGCTCGAACAGGCCTTGTCGAGAGTCGCCAATCATCCGGTTACGGTGCAGTGTGCAGGAAGAACCGATACAGGAGTGCATGCCCTTGAGCAGGTCGTGCATTTTGACGCAAAAATAGAGCGTGAACTTCATGCCTGGATGCTGGGCGGCAACAGTAATCTGCCGGACGATGTCAGAATCACCTGGGTTAAAGAAGCGGTGGGTGATTTCCACGCAAGATACAGCGCGATTGCCCGTTTTTATCGCTATGTCATTCTCAATCGTCCCATCAAATCAGCCTTGTTACGAAAACAGGTGACCTGGCATCATAATCCGCTGGATGCAGACAAAATGCATCAAGCGGCGCAACACCTGATTGGCAAGCATGATTTTTCCACATTCAGGGCGCAGGGTTGCCAATCGAAAAGTCCTTGCCGGGCGATGTATTTTATTGACGTTTATCGAGATGACGATAAAGTCATTATAGATATTTCCGCCAATGCTTTTTTACATCACATGGTCAGGAATATTGCCGGTGTCTTGATAGATATCGGCGCAGGAAAACAGCCGGTAGACTGGACGCAAGAGCTGCTTGAGGTTAAAAGCCGTAAGCTGGGCGGAGTGACGGCACCGCCTGATGGCTTATATTTGGGTGCGGTTTATTACCCTGAGTATTATGGTATTGGAAAACACCCTGTATTTGATAAGCTGCCGATCGATGCCAAGCGCCACGATTAGGCATGAAAAGTCACAGGGTATAAACTATGCTTCTTGCAATTATCGGGATATCAGGTAAATTGCGCGCCTAGTTAAACTAATTAAATGGTTAATATGCATAATTTTCTCTCATTTCAAGTTCATGCCGGTAGTGATATAGCCAATGGCATTATTGCCATGTTAGCCGAACTGTTGCCTTTTCTTGAAGGCCTTGTGGGTAAGGGTTGGAGGGATATTTTTTCGGCTATTATGCCCGGAGTCTCCGGCTTGGCTAATATTCACCCATTGCTGGTGCATTTTCCCATCGCATTTTTATCGGCATTTTTTGCTCTGGATTTAGTTGGTACACTGGCAAAAAAAGCGCAATGGCGTAGTGTTGCCAGCTGGTTTCTTTATATTGGTACTGTCGCTACTGTGTTTACGGTGATTTCCGGATTTATGGCCGCGGATTCTGTAGCCCATGGGGAAAATGTACATGATCTTATGGAGCGCCTAGAACAGGTTGGCATATTAGTCCTTTTTTTTGCAGTAGTGTTGTCAATTTGGCGGATGAAAAGCGGTGGTTTAATCCGGGGCGCGGCCAACATTTTTTTTCTTATATTTTCAGCATTACTGTGCGTGCTACTGATAGTGAGCTCTGATATGGGTGGGCTATTGGTTTATAAATACGGAGTGGGCGTTGAAGCTGTTCAGCAGCCGGAAGATGGCCATGTACATGATCACCAGAATTCGGAGGCCGACACTATGAACAGTCACGAGCACGCGGAGGATAGTCACGCAAATGATAATCAGGATCCGAAGGCTGGCCATACGCACGAGCACAAACATGCGGCAGACGGTCATACTCACGTTCACAAACATGCCGAAG
>JAQTLI010000283.1 GCA_028714995.1 Methylobacter sp.
TGAGGACAGCCCCAGACCTACATTCTGAAGTCCCGGAATGTCAGTTCCCACATTACCTATCGGTTTGCTCATACAGGCTACCAACCCGGCGGCCAGAGCAGCAGTCCTAAAGCTTTTCTGGTCCATCAAAGAGATAGAACCAGTGTTTACAAGGAACATTTTAACGCCCATTGTGTATTCCTCCTTTGGGCAAATTCATTTAGAATATTGAGCCGACTTTGTTAAACTCCGGCGCAGAAGCGCTATTGGCCCTATAAGCGGCACTGATCTGAGGCCCTGTCTTAGCGGCCAAAATAGCCTGAGCCTGAGCTACAGCATTGGAACCGGTACCGTTAGAAGTGGTCTTCATGACGCTCCGGACAAACCGGGGCATATCATAAATGAAACCATGGCTGAGATTTTCAGCCCATCTCTCCCATTTAGGACCCATAAACCCGAAAGCGCTCACCGCAGTAGCGGCGATACCAGGTACCAGATAGGCGTAAGTGCTCCACTTCTTGGCAATAGAGGTGCGACCGTTCTTTTCGTCCTGCCATTCAGCAAACTGAACGACACCACCATAAGCAAGTTCACCAACATCCTGAATACGTAACATTTGTTTCCTCCGTCAATATTTTACCTAACTCACACCCATTTTCTCTTTTTCTTTAAGAGGTACCGACCCGTGAGTTCCTTCGGGGAATCAGGCTAAATAAGAATAGCCGGAGAGGTAGACTTATTCAGTCTGATTCCCCCCCGGCTATTTAACTGCTATTAAATTACACGTATTTTATTTAATTGTCAAGGTGTTTATTTGGATTTCATTAAAGTCACTATAGCAACCGCCCCGCCAAGAGCAGCTGCTACCCCGCCGACAAGTGTCCAGTTTATCTCTGTACCCTTGCCAACCCCCAGTTCGCGTTCAGCAGCAGGTAACCAGCCAGTAGATCCAGATCCCCCGCTATCTCCACTGCCATTGTCTTCAGAACCATCTCCGCCCTCGTCCTCATTTACTACCCTGGGGTATACGATAAGGACTGTTTGGGCAGCCTGAAACCAGTTACCTGTAACTACCAGTAACGGATTAGTGGATAATGATTTTTCGGCCGCCTGTATCCAACTCATTTAAAACCTACCAAAGAGACTGACTTGGATACTTCGGGTTGATATTCGCATCATCGTTCATCCAAGCCCTAAATCTCAAATTTACCGCGGCATCCGGCATCACAAGATCACCCATCTCGTTAATAGTCATATTATTCTGACGGAAAATACCATCCGAACCGACATTGCCAGTAAAACCATCACGATATACCAGCGTACTCTGATAGTTTTTAAGAACTCCCCCCATTGTATCAATAACTGTTACCGTAGCAGTCCACCGCTGGAATGCTCCGCCGGCAGAATTATGGATAATCGCATTGCAGCGGGCTTTAAACTTACTGCCTACCGGAACATCAGTTACCCTTTGTCCACTGACCTCTACCCAAGCATCAAGTATTTCTGACTCAGAACCCGGCACAACTGCCCCAACACTCCGTCCCAGGTCAATACTGACTTTATGAGTAACACCTAACGCCTTGTTCAGCAATCCCAGCTGATAAGGAGAGAATGAGTTTGAGTTTAACGCCTGCCTTATTGCTGTCAGCTCAATAGGTGACGCACCGCTGGCAGCTGCTTGTGCATTTAATGCTTTGCGGATATCCATCAATTCTGCAGGGGTAAATGAAGTTGGCCCCTGATCCATCACTCCAGGCATTTTAACCTCCTTATTCACGGCAATTTCCCGTGAAATAATTACCAGCGAACTCCAACTAAGCAATCATCCAGCTGGCCGGAATTCGCCATAGAAACAACCTTACCAGCTGTATCCCCCATAGACTGTTTATGAACCGGCTCACCATCTTCGGCATCAGTAAAAAAATGAGCTAACTCATGGACAACTGCCTCTGTAGTATACTGAGCACTATCCAGTCTATTTAAGTCAATATAAATACGGCGGTTTCTCCGGTGATACACCGCCGCTGTCCTAACCCTATCTGAGGCTGGGGGAATATCAGCTGCCACTATATCAACCGAAGCTCTTAATTTGCGGGCAATCTCCCGGGCCAGGCCAAGATGTTTATTCCTGAAAGAAGAGAGCTGGTTGTCAGGTACTTCTATAATCCGGCTTAAACGATCTTGTGACTCGGCCAGTAATTCCTTGTCAGTCTTGTCAACTCCTGAGTTGACCGGCTCATACCCTAAATGACGCACCTGAGCATCAAGGTTTGGATCCGTCCGCAACACTATCCCGTCCATTAAGCATTTACTCTCTTAATGGCGCTGGAGAACGTTTTGTCAAGTTCTTCTCTCCACCCGCTGTCTATAACGGTTTCGGCCAGATATGCGGCACTATCCGGGAGATAATCAATCCGTTTGTCTCCGGACATTTTCTCTAATATCCGCTGCTCAAACTCTTTTTTATGAGTCTGCTCTTCACCAGATATATGAGCATACAGTTTAGCTGTCTGTTGATCATCAGCTAAAACAGCGAGAGCTTTCCGCGCTTTATAAGCGTCAACAGCTTCTTGCTCTTCA
Source organism: Methylobacter sp. (assembly GCA_028714995.1). Lineage (GTDB taxonomy): Bacteria > Pseudomonadota > Gammaproteobacteria > Methylococcales > Methylomonadaceae > Methylobacter_A. The sequence continues at coordinate 2,560 of JAQTLI010000283.1, forward strand.
GAGACACTCAATTCCAAATCCTTAAGGACTGAATGTTCCTCATCATAAGTAGCAGGATTAACTCTCCATTGGCGGTCAAAAACGGGGAACACAATAAACCCATTCGGGTGCAGACTGGCTAAAATTCCAATTGCAGGTTTGGCTGGATCATTATTCAAGAACCACTTGCCATAATTTGAAGCAGCATCTCTAATCACCGGCCTAATGTAATCTTCCAGCTGGATTGCATTAAGACCTTTCCATGCCCCAAAATCAAACATAACGGCAATAGCCTTACTTGCTACGTCACGGGCTTCGTCTTCAGTTATCTCTCTGGGTTTGATAGAGAACCGGATAGGCAAAGAAGCTGCATTAAATAATCTGAAGCTCTGGGCAGCAGTATCTTCAGAGTCCACATTCAAACCGTCTCCCAGATCAATATTAGCCTGATTCATTTCACGGCGCTTTTGCCGAGCTTTCTCTATTTCCATGCGGGCAATATCCGGCCCGGCTTGTCCAGCCTGCAGTTTAGCCATACGAATAGACTTACCCATCGCCATATCGTACATTTTCATATACGGATTGTTTTCTGAGAATGAGACAAAACCACTTCCAGGCTCAATACCTTCGTACTCACAAGCCTTACGCCACAATTCCTTTGCTTCTGATGCAAATTCATTGTCAGCCAAGTAGTTGGCCGGCAGATAACGGGTTATGGCCTTCTGAGCAGCTGCATTTACGGTTGGCCGAAGCATGGCAGCCATGATAATACCGCCGCCTATGATTGTCAGCAAGATCGGCATGATAGCATTACTGATATCCTTGACCTTGGCAACCCCAAAGGCAATTAAGCCTCCGGTCAGAACGGTTGTAATGATAGGTGCAAGAGCTACCAGAAGAGGATTACCGGTATATGTCTGGCCATTGGCCCCCACACTGTTTACGGGCCTGGCCACTCTGAAACTGCATTCATAGAAACCATCAAAAGGGGTACACTTCGGATAAGTCAACCTAAACCCTTGCCCCACAGCTTCCTGATACAGCTGATCTAACCCATAACATATCTCTCCTTCGTTTCCAGTCATACACAGGGAGATATCACAGGCATCATTTGCACCTATGTCTGTATCAACAGCACCAAGCGCAAGCTGGAGGTCATCGTAATCATATCCGACTATCTGGCTCATAATTTATCCTCCACAAATGAAAATAGCCGGTGGTTGCACTGAATCAGCGACAGCACATTTCCCCCCGGCTATTTGTAGAAACTATAAGCCCTATTTTTTAATTTGTCAATATATTATGATTTCGCGCTTTTCCCGCAGAAGGGGCAGCAGGTTATCTTGTCAAACATCTCCCTGGTTACCGGGAATTCCGCCCCGCAACTATCACAGGTAGACAGATATATCTTACTGGCCTCCGGCTGAGGCTGTGCTACCTGTTCAATCGGCACTTCAACCTTTTCCACATTTTCCTTGCCCAATGCCTTTGAAAGGTCTTCCCCCCTGGCCAGAGAAACAATATGGGCTTTCAGCATCATCAGATACTCTATCCCAGCCACTCCTGTCTCGGCTAAAGCTTCAGCCAGGTCCGGGCGTGCGTCATAAAAGACCTTAAAGAAACGCTCTGGTTTTATTTGGTCTATCACCATATCATAGCCTGATAAAGTAGTGAACAAATGAGGATCCATAGCCGGAAGAGTTTTGGTCACTACCATTTCTTTGATATCAAAAGACTGCAGGTTTGATAAATATGACTTGAAGTTCTTTACGATATCATCATAATAAAATTCCACAAAGGTCTCAAAGGCCAGCTTACCCAAAAATGAGCCAGATCCCTTCTTGAGTCCGGATAGAGCATCTTTGAAACTAGCCATTCCCGCCCATCCTTCCTGCTGCGTTAGCTATACCCTGCATAAAATCTTTAATCGTACTGGACATTTCCATAGACTGCTTATGTTTTTCTTCAGCCCGGCGTTCTTCAGCCTGGGCTTTGTTAAACATAAGCATTTGAGTCAGATCCATGGTAATGGGTTTACCATCTCTGTCCTGCAGCATAATAGGCTGGGCAGCCGGAGCCTGAACCTGAGCCGGAGGGGACTGGATAATAACAATCGGCTGACGGGAATCAACCTCTCTGACCTCTCCGGTGGCTTTATCTATCAGCATTGTCCGAGCAGGCTGAGGCTGGGAGACAGGTGCTTCCTGATCCTTCTTGATGA
>JAQTLI010000284.1 GCA_028714995.1 Methylobacter sp.
CCGCAATGCGTTATCGCCGATGCCGATGTTTTAGATACTCTCGATGACCGGCAGTTATCCGCAGGGCTGGCTGAAGTGATTAAGTACGGCCTGATCAGGGACGCTGAATTCTTTGAATGGTTGGAAAATAATATCGACGCCTTGCTGGCTAGAGACAAAGCCGCATTGGCATTTGCCATCGAACGCTCATGTCGTAATAAGGCGGAGATTGTCGCCGAAGATGAAACCGAGACCGGCATCAGGGCAACGTTGAACTTGGGACATACCTTTGGCCATGCGATTGAAACCGGCGTTGGTTATGGCGAATATCTTCATGGTGAGGCGATCGCCATAGGCACTTGTCAGGCCGCAGATCTCTCCAGAAGGAAAGGCTGGTTAAATGATGCCGATGTGGCGAGAATTATAGCGTTATTTAAAAAGGCCAGGTTACCCGTGAATCCGCCAGAACAAATTGATTCAGAGCGGTTTTTAGAATTAATGGCGGTAGACAAGAAAAATGTAGATGGTCAAATCAGACTGATTCTTTTAAACAAAATCGGTGTAGCAACATTGCCTGAAGACGTTAATCAAGAGCTATTAGAGCTGACGCTTAAAACCTATGGTAGATGACGATATCTTTACATATTAAGGGAAGCGCCGTTGACTGAAACAAATACGATTGTTCCTTCTTTGATAAGCAAGGAACGAATGCAGAAGCTTGAATTATTAATTAATTTGACTTCCAATTTAACTCAACCCCTCATTCTTATCGGCCCGGAAGGCATTGGTAAAACGACGCTACTGAAAGTTTTTCAGGAGAGCAAGGTTGAGTCATGGCGGTATTGCCCTGTGTTAGGTAGTGCGGATTTAAGTTTTGAGGCGATTCAGGGGCAATTGGCCCGGCTTATAAAGCAGGACAATACTGATACGCCGGTTAATTCACTACCAATGGTTTTTGAACAGTACCAAAATCAACATAGACAAATAGTGTTGATTATCGATAATGCAGGCGAATTAGTGCCCGGATTGACAACGATGATCATTCGATATGCAAAGGCAAATCCTGCGTTAAGAGTGATCTTTGCCTTAACGCAGGATGAATTGCAGGCGAAACAAGGATCGGATCGCGCTGTTGATGGCTGTCATACCGTTGAAATTCCGTATTTATCAGAAAAACAATGCGGTGAATTTTTACAGTACTTAGCTTCAAAGCCCGCAGTGAACGGATCGGTTAAAGCTTCCGCTCCTGCTCACGCCCCTTACCTACATCCTGTAGGCAATGCAATCAGCGAAAGCATGATTGCGAATATTTATCAAAAAACGAATGGCATTCCTGGAAGAGTTGTCACCGAGTTTGCCAGATTATTTAGTGCTAAAAAAAGTGGAAAACTTAAATGGATACTGATGGTTGCGATTATCATATCGATTGCAATAGCGCTTGGCGTTAAGTGGCTGGCTTCATCAAAAAATCAACAAATAACCCCTGCTGCTGTTGAGCAAAAAGTGGACAGCATCGAAATTACCACGCCACAGCTAGAACCGCATGTAGTATTTGAGCTGCCGCCTCCTGTTCAGCCTGTTATTAATCAGCCAGAGCAGTCTACGCAGATAAATGAAGATATTTTAGCGGAGGTTGAAGATGAAGAGAATTTAGAGCCTTCAGCCGAAATTAATACACCTAGTGGCGAGTCGGCCGCTCCAAAAGCTACGCCTGCGGCAGAGCGCGCGGTTGTTATTGGCCAGAAGCAGGAAAGTAAAGCAGCGGATGCTGTCTTGCCCCTTGTTGCGAAACCTCTGAATAACCAGGAAACGCAAAAGCAACCGGAATTAAGTAAAACGATTAAGAAGTCTGTACCGTCTGCGCCTAAAAAGACGAAGATAGTCCAAGCACCGAAAGAGCAAAACAAACCGGCAGAGGTTCCTAACGTAGTAAAAAACGAAATTCATCAGGAAGATGGATCTAGATGGCTATCATCGCAGCCGTCTGATAATTACACGTTACAGCTCATGGTGTCATCTAAACAGCCATCATTAAAAGATATTAGAAAAAAATATCCAGCCTTGGGGCAGGGCTTTAGAGTCGTTAAGAAAGTAGTTGATGGTAAGGAGACGTTTATTTTGCTGTATGGTTCGTTTAATAGTGCCAAATTGGCAAATACGGTTAAGCAGTCCTTATCCGCTGATTTCCGTAATGTATCGGCGAAGAAAATAAGTTCGCTTAAACAATAGATAAAATAAGGGCGCCCGGCCCTACAATGAAGTCCTGTAATGTTTTAAACATTGCAATATCTTAACTTGAATAATCAATCACATGACTGTATTAAAAAACGATACCTTTATCAGAGCATTATTAAAACAACCTGTTGAGCGCACACCCGTGTGGATGATGCGCCAGGCGGGACGGTATTTGCCGGAATACAGGAAAATCAGGGAGCAGGCCGGCAGTTTTTTAAATCTTTGCACCAATCCTGAATTGGCCTGTGAGGTCACCCTGCAGCCATTGCGGCGCTTTGATTTTGATGCGGCCATTTTGTTTTCAGATATATTGACCATACCTGATGCAATGGGCTTAGGGCTTTATTTTACCGAGGGAGAGGGCCCTAAGTTTACCAGTCCGGTGAGAACGGCGGCGGATGTCAATAAATTACCGATTCCTGATCCTGAAACAGATCTGCGTTATGTCGTGGACGCGGTTCGATTGATAAGAAAAAATTTGCAAGGCAGTGTGCCGTTAATCGGTTTTTCCGGCAGTCCCTGGACACTGGCAACTTATATGGTTGAGGGCGGTAGCAGCAAGAGTTTTCATAAGGTTAAAGGCATGATGTATGAGCAGCCCAAGTTGATGCATGTCATGCTGGATAAGCTGGCACAATCGGTTGCGGCCTATTTGAATGCCCAGATCGAAGCAGGCGCTCAGGCTGTCATGCTTTTTGATACTTGGGGAGGAATGCTGACGTCTGAAGATTATGTCGAGTTTTCCTTGTATTATGCCAAGCAAGTCAGGGCATTGCTTAAGACAGATGTAGACGGGCAGCAGATTCCAACTATCCTTTTTACTAAAGGCGGCGGGCTTTGGCTGGAAGCCATGGCCGATTCCGGCTATGATGCGCTGGGTCTGGATTGGCAGACCGATATTGGTTTGGCGCGTACCCGTGTTGGCGACAAGGTTTCCTTGCAGGGCAATATGGATCCTGTTTCCCTTTATGCTCGACCTGAAATCATCACCGAAAAAGTAAAAGCCATTTTGCACAAATACGGTACGGGCTCTGGACATGTGTTCAACTTGGGCCATGGTATTTTGCCGGATATTAATCCGGAGCATGTTAAGGCGATGGTTGATGCCGTACATGAATACAGTCCGGCTTATCACCAGTCATAATTAACTAATGTGTAATTAAAGAGAATATGTTCATGAATATATTTAAAGCCTTTTTGGCAATGTGTTTGCTCATTATCAATGTTGGCGTTAGCGCGGAAAGCGCGGATGGCAAGCCTATTGATATCGTGGTGTATAGAAGCCCTTCATGTGGTTGTTGCGGGAAGTGGCTGGAGCATTTGAAGCAAAATAACTTCAATGTAAAAGATATCGTTACCGATGATGTACAGGCGATTAAGGATAAATCTGGCGTTTCAAAAGAAATGGCATCGTGCCACACCGCCATAGTCGATGGTTATGTAGTCGAAGGTCATGTACCAGCGAATGACATCAAAACATTGCTGAAAACCAAGCCTAAAATTGTCGGGATAGCCGTTCCCGGTATGCCAGCCGGTACTCCAGGCATGGAAATGGGTGGCAAGAAAGAGCCCTATAACGTGATGAGCTTTGATCGCGAAAATCAGTACCAGATATTTAAAAGTTATAAAGGTGATTGATGATTCTCGCTGGCGATGTAGGCGGTACCAAAACCATTCTGGCACTGTTTGAGGTTGAAAGTGACGGCTTTCGCTGTCTGAAAAAAGAGCATTTCCCCAGCGCGTACTACCAAACGTTTATCGGCTTATTGGAATCATTTCTAAGTGACATGGATGGCGCACAGATAACAGCGGTTTGCATAGGGGCCGCCGGTCCTATTGTCAAAGGCAACTGTGAAGCAACAAATCTGCCATGGGTGCTGAATAGGATTGAAATTGGCGAATGCGTAAATACTCAACATGTCTGGTTGTTGAATGATCTGGAGGCGACTGCATGGGGTTTGCTGGAATTGCCGGAACAGAGTTTTGTTGAATTAAATCCCGATGCGCAATGGCGGCAAGGTAATCATGCGGTGCTTGCCGCCGGCACAGGACTGGGTGAGGCCATTATCGTATGGGATGGTGACAAGCATCATGTCATGGCGACTGAAGGCGGCCATGCCGATTTTGCGCCTAATAGCGAACGGGAAATAGCCTTGCTCGGTTACCTGATAGAAAAGTACCCTGAGCATGTCAGTTATGAAAGGCTGCTATCTGGTGAAGGCCTGGTTAACATTTACCAATTCCTTAAACAAATTAAGTGTGCGTTGGCACAGTCATATATCGAACAGCAAATGACCGAACGTGATCCCGCTGCAGTTATCGGCGAAGCGGGTATTACAGGAAGCGACGCCTTGTGTATCGAAGCGTTAAAACTGTTTTGCAGGATCTATGGCGCGGAATCAGGGAATTTGGCGCTTAAATGTTTGCCTTATGCCGGCGTTTATTTGGCAGGAGGCATCGGAGCAAAAATCTTACCTGTCTTGCAAGACGGTGAGTTTATGCGTGGCTTCTTGTCCAAAGGACGTTCCCAATC
>JAQTLI010000285.1 GCA_028714995.1 Methylobacter sp.
ACCGGCCACATATAGCATCCCATATATATTAGCGTTACTCGTCACACTTAAATTACCGTTAACAATGACAATAGCGGGACTTGCTTGGGAACCGATTGTTATTTTACTATTTAACGATGCATCACCTTCGATCCAGATAACGCCTGATTGTCCAGCCGCGCTTGCAATATTTGCTCCTGTATAATATTGGTTTGAAGCAATGGCCATGTTCTTCATGTCCGTCCTCGTACCAAAAAAGAAGTTCTCAAAAAAATTGTCTCCCGTTAAATTGCCCAGGTTAGGATCGCTGGCAATGATATCAACGCCATTCCCTACATCCTTATTGGAAATTGCGGATGCCGTCCAGGTATTGTTTGTCGTAGTATCTTCAAGCTGCGCCGTTGTAAATGCTGACAATGACGTACCAACAGGTCTAATATAAGTCGCTGCGCTGTTAGAGTTACCTATATCAACTGTATTACCAGACCAAATAGAGATGTCGGTGTAGCGATTGATAATATTATAATTTCCAGTTACACCTACCGCGCCTCGAGACACTAGCGGCTGTTTGGGGCCATTACCACCAAAAACGTCAATGGTACCAACGCATTGCGTAATAGTCCTTTTCCCAAGGCCATCATCACTAAAGCCTATTGCAGTTATTTATGCGCTTTTCATGTTATTTGCAGTTGTGCAACTGGCGATGTTATTGTTGTAGAACATTTGCGCACTGGTTGCTTGGGTGCCAGATGCTGCAGTTGCAGGGTTACAGAGCGTTTGTGCATTTGCCTGAGTGCCAGAGGTTAGCTTTAAATTACAGGGAGAGGCAATTGTGTAATCCACCGCTAAATCAGTATTATGATCCAGCCCGCCTGCGTTGAAATAAGCAACACCATAATCCATCGCTGCGTTCGCTGCGGCAACTGCTTGGGTCATTCGATAGTTATCTGCAGCCATTTGGGTTTCAACCAGAACCGTTTTTGCAGTAAATAGTGTTACCAGAGTTATACCGATCAGCAATACGACAGCCGTTAATAACGTAGCTGCACCGCGCTGTTTTCCAAAACCTGCTTGCTTTATGCTTTTCATCGCTGTGTACCCTAAAAATTTGAGCAGCTACTGAGTAAAAACACGATCGTTTCTTATTTTTACAGTGCCGGTTAGTGTTTTTGTAACTGTCGGATCGCTAACCAAGCTACCGGTCAATGTAATATTAATCTGACGTAATTCAACAGCCTTATCTCCAGTAACCAAACTGGCAGCTGCACAAGTTGAGTTATAGCTAAGAGGGGCAGGAATCGCTGAATTATCCAAACATTTATATGCAGTAGTGAATGTTAATGCGGTTACGCTGATCTTATTACTATCAATAATTTCCCCAGTACCCCAAGAGCCATCTGCGCAATCAGCCGTTGTCGTTCCTGTAAGCCGCATTCTGATAGTGGTCCCATCAAGCTTAAAACCATAATATTCATTGGCATCAACAACTTTGTCACCATCTGCATCATAGGTGTATAAAATGCATGAAGCCAATGGCATATTTATATCGGCAGTACCTATTGTGAACGGATTTGTCGAACTGTCAGCGCCAGCGCGAGCGCCACCCCAAAAGCCCGCTCTTCTAATGTCATTGACTATCAGCGACATGGCTGATTCAAGATCATGATTTAAACGCGCCGATTTAAGGGTATCTGAACTCCCTTTTACTGTTGAAATGTAAATAGTAACAGTAGCCGCAATAACGATTAAGCCTATCAACAGGGCAATCATTATTTCGATAAGTGTAAAACCAGATTGTTTTTTCATGTTGATTCTCTATTATTTAGCCTTAACAACCACCAGGGTATCCAGGTAACCCTGTAGAGCCTGTTGGGGTGCAAATTATTACTCGACCAACATTATTAAAAGCTACTTTAGCTGAATAATTGACTGTACTAAAAATCACACTATCCGCAGGGACGGTGCCACGTCTGGAATCAAAGCTACTGTTATTTCCAACGGCAGTATTCATATTCGTAGCACTCAAATCAGCGCCTGAAACACGCTTTATTTCACAATAGTCAACAGCTGTGACTGTTGATTGCGCGCAGCTACAAGCGGCTTTTGTACTTAAACCATAACACCACGTCCCAGCATTGCCGGGAGTGCGCGTAACAAGGATAGCTTGACTTTGTTTGATTGCTTCGGTTCTAGCAAATTGCAAATCTGCCTGTAACGATTCTGCCGCCTGCTTTAATCGATTGCGCTCAATCATGTCCTGATAAGAAGGCATAGCTATTGCCGCAAGAATGCCAATTATGGCAATGACTATCATTACTTCAATTAGGGTAATGCCGGAGTCTCTTGGTCTTTTCATATCCCTCCACCTTTTTGTATGATTCGATTGTAGATTGCTATTATTCTTAATCAGTTAGCTAATCAACATTTTATCGGTTGGATTCAGGTATGCGAGAACCCCTTCGCTATCCAAGCAAATATAGACTATATTTGCTATGTTTGTAGTAACGACATAACTTTTAAAAGGTTAACAAATGAACTCATTCAAACGGTCTGCCGGTTTTACTTTAATTGAATTAATGATTGTAGTGGCTATTATCGGGATCCTTGCCGCCATTGCTGTTCCGGCTTATACGGAATATGTGACTCGTGCAAAGCGTGCGGATGGCAAGGCGGCGTTGTTGGCTGTGCAGTTGGCTGAAGAAAAGTGGCGAGCTAATCATACGACCTATACTACCGCTTTGGACAATACCGGGTTAAATCTTGGCACTGCTTCCCCCGACGGCTATTATACGATTGCAATTACTGCTGCAAGTGCAACCGACTATACCGCTACGGCTGCACCCACCTTCACCGATGCTAAATGCGGAACGCTTAAAATCAATCAGGCGGGAACCAAAACTATAATAAATGGCTCTGATACTGCAGCGAATTGCTGGGGAAAATAATTCATCCTGACAGAAAGAAATCCAGCGATTGTTTGACAAGGAAAATCACATTGAAGCTTGTCAAAATATCTGTGTCAATACGCCTGCTTATTGGTTAACAGACATTAATAACGTTGCATTTGCTGTAATTGCAGTGATGGTTGTACTGTTTATTCCTGTTTTTATGGCTATTCCCTATTTCCCCGACCAACCAACTGAAAACTAAGGAAAAATGATAGGCATTGAGAAGAGGGTTATGAAAGTTCCGCTATTAATTTTTATCCTGTTATCGTTATTTTCATTTAATGCCATCGGACAGAAGCTCTATAAATTTCAGGATGAGCAAGGCAAATGGTATTTTACCGACAAGCCGCCGAATACTGTTCAGAAGGTTGAGATCAGACAAATGAAAGCAGCACCTAGGCAACTGGTCTGGCTATTGCAGTCGGGTGAAGAGCGGCAGCCCAATTTTTATATTCGCAATGATTATGCTGGCCCTGTGGAAGTCGAAGTCGATTTTACTGAGCAGGAAAATGTCCGTTCAACGCCTGAATTGCCCAGACGATTTGTTATTGAATCTGGAAAATCCGACACTCTTTTTGAAATAAACGGTATTGATGAGCTTAAGTCATGGAAACTTGGGCTTAAATGCCGTTACATCATCGGCACTCCTCTGCCTCAATACAGTTCTATTACAAGCTATTTACCGCCGATAGCTCCTGATGCTTTGTTTCAAATCTCTCAGGCTTTTGGCGGCAGCTTCAGCCACACGGACGAACAGAATAAATTCGCTGTAGATATCGCCATGCCGGAAGGTACGCCGATTTATGCGGCCAGATCAGGTATCGTTCTGGAAGTTGATGATGACTTTTATAAAGGCGGCACCACCAATAAGGCGTATAGCGCCGAAGCTAACAGCATCAGAATTCTGCACGATGATGGCTCGATGGCGATTTATGCCCATTTGGCATTGGAGAAAGCACAGGTTTATCCGGGTTTAGCGGTAAATGCCGGCCAATTGATTGGTTATTCAGGCAATACCGGCTTTTCCTCTGGCCCGCATTTGCACTTCGCCGTCCAAATCAATAAAGGCATGGAGCTGGTTTCTGTGCCGTTTACTTTTATTAATAGAATGGGACAAGCTGAGGAGCCGGCGGTTAATGCATGGCTTAAGGGAGTTGTTTCGACTCTCGGAGTTAGTGCTGTCGGATCAGGATTAGATCGCTAATCCGCCAGACTCTTGATAAATTCTTTAACATCCGCCTGATCAAACGGCCAGCCCAGTTCTTGTTTAGTTTCCGGGTGGTATAGAACGGGAATGCGTATGGCGTACCGATCTTGCCATTGCTCTTGCTCGGCAATGTCTATTTCTTCAATAATCAGATCAAGGCCATCCGGCAAGCAGTCATTGATGATGTACTCTGCTTGCTCGCAAAGATGGCAACCTGATGTTCCAAACAGCATCAACCGTATCATTAATGCTTGGTCAGTTTTTCCAAATAGCCCATAAACAGGGCGGACAATACCAGGGTCAAATGGATAAAGACATACCACATGAGTTTGTCGTTATCGGTAGCCTGAATATTCATGAACACTTTCAATAGATGAATGGACGAAATAGCGACAATGGATGATGCCACCTTCATTTTCAGCGATCCGTAATCATGCTTGCCAAGCCATTCAAGCTTTTCAGTCTCTTTGGTTATATTCAATTGCGAAACAAAGTTTTCATAGCCGCTAAACATCACGATAACAATCAGACTGCCAACCAGCGTGAGGTCAATCAAGGTCAGCAACTTCAAAATCAAATTAGATCCATCTACTTCCAGAATATGC
>JAQTLI010000286.1 GCA_028714995.1 Methylobacter sp.
TATCGTCGCCCGCATGCAATATGATTTATTTCACATTTATACGGTAGACGAACACACTCTTTTTGTTATCCGCAATTTACGTCGCTTTTCATTAGAAAAGCATCTTGATGAACTGCCTTTCTGTAATGATATTTTTCTGCTGATTGCAAAACCGGAATTGTTGTATCTTGCAGGCCTGTTTCACGACATTGCCAAAGGCCAAAAGGGAGATCACTCAGCCATCGGCGAAGATATAGCCCGGAAATTCTGCATTCAGCACGACCTTTCCTCTCATGATACTAATCTGATTGCCTGGCTGGTTCGCAATCACCTGATCATGTCGATGACAGCGCAACGAAAAGATATCGGCGATCCTGATGTCATCCATCAATTTGCCCAAAAAGTGGGCAGCATCGAATACCTGAATTATTTGTACCTGCTGACCGTGGCCGATATTCGCGCCACCAATCCCGAACTCTGGAACGCATGGAAAGACGCCTTACTTAAGGAGCTTTATTCTGTAACCTATAGTGCCTTACAAAGAGGCCTGGAAAATCCCGTTGCACTGGCAGACCGGTTACTCGAAAACAAAAAAGAAGCAAAAGACGAGCTACTCAAACTCGGCATATCCGAGCCGGTTATTTTGAAATCCTGGCGACATGCCAGCGATGATTATTTTTTACGATATTCAGCCGATGAAATAGCATGGCATACTATTGCTATCGCCTCATCCAGCGAAAAAGACCTGCCCCTGGTTCTGTTGCGACCACAAACTCAACGTGGCAGCGCAGAAGTTTTTATCTACACAAAAAACGAGGAGGCTATTTTTTCACTGAGCACGGCCACTCTCGACCAACTGGGACTTACCATTCTTGATGCCAGAATCATGACCACCATGGATGACTATGTACTGAATAGCTTTCTAGTGCTTGAACAATCGGGAGAGCCCATCAACGAACTGTTTAGAGAAGTTCATATTTGCAATGCTCTTCGTAACAACTTGCTGCATCACAAAGTAAAGGAACACAAAAACATTCACCGACAATCAAGGCAGGCCAAACATTTTCCTATTCCCACCAGCATTCAGTTTCATGCCGACCCTTTAAACCGGCACACGATCATTGAACTGATAACCACTGATCGCGCAGGCCTTTTATCGAAAATAGGCCGTGCATTTATACAGCAGAACATTCATCTGCACAGCGCTAAAATAACCACCATAGGCAGCCGGGTTGAAGACATGTTTTATATAACCGACCATCTGCAAAAGCCAATCACGGATACTATTAAACAAGAACAAATACGCGAGGAAATTCTAAAAATATTAGATGTCACCGGATAAAAATCCCCAGCAACTGCTTCTAACTTACTAATACCCCACCCATCAATGGAATGGTTGTCAGTGACTTTTCAACAAATTGAACGATCCGTTTATAGCCATCGCCTTCAAATTCAACATAACGCACACCAATTTTGCATTCGTCACTGGAGATACGTCGTGAAAATTTAACATGGCATCGTGCCACTATTTTTGGCAAATCTTCACTCTCACCAGGCAGATCTAAATGAACGCACACCGCCACAGGTCTACCGTCACGGACAAAACTACCACCCGGCGTTATCAAATTCCGCTGATTAATATCACACTGCATACTGAGTCCGTCACTCGATATATCTATCGCAAGCACTTCAATACTCACACCATGATCATTGGTCACAACAATAGAAACTTGCAATGGAACTCTATAGTAAAGCCTTCTTTCCATAGCCACCACACTCATAACCCTCACATCAAAATTTTATTATTTTTAACGGCCAATAAAGCTCTGCACTAAAGCCCACAAGCATCATTGACTATATTAATATTAAAACCCCAAAAACTTCCCAATTAAAACAGATTAATATCTAAAAACATTACATAAGCCAAGCCATTCACTCGATTAAATAATCGGCAAGCCCCTGGCAAGTTTAGGCAAATTGCCCTCCAACCCCATTGCACTGCGCATCACTTTATTTTTAGCCGGCAAAATCCGTTCAGCCAGTCCCAGTCCCAAGTTGCGTAAAAACTTAACCGGCAAGACCTGATTGCTAAATACACGGTAAAACAAATCCATTACCGTCATCATTTTCAGATTTTCGTTACGACGTAACTTTTCATAGCGCTTTAAAACGGATAAATCACCTAACTCAAGACCCTGCTTATCCGCTTCCACCAACACCTCACCCAATGCCGCCGCGTCCAGCAGGCCGATATTAACCCCCTGCCCTGCAAGCGGATTGATCATGTGCGCGGCATCGCCGACCAATACAACACCGGGCTTAACATATTCCTGCGCATGCTGGCGTTTCAAAGGAAAACTCGCCGTACCCAATATAGCATTAACCTTACCCAGACAATCAGGAAAAGTCGCAACCAATTCACGCATCAAATCTGCATTAGACAATGCTTTTAATCGATTAACCTCATCCGGCGAGTTATACCAAACTATAGAGCCATAATGCCCGGTTAACGGCAAAAATGCCTGCGGCCCACTCGGAACAAAGCGTTGCCAGGTTATATCCTGCTGTCCATAATCCGTTTCAATGTAGATGACCAGTGCATGCTGCTTATAATCCCAACTGGTTACACCCAAACCAACTGTTTGTCTGACTCTGGACTGACCACCATCGGCAGCAACCAAAACTTTTGCAGTCAAAATCCGGCCATTGCCCAACTCAACTTCTGAATGCACACTTTGTTGTTCTGCAGAATAGTTGATTTTATTAATGGTGGCCGGACAGATCAGCTCGATATTTGCAAAATCCTGTAAACGATCCAACAGCGCCAGCTGGGTAACTCTGTTTTCAACGATGTAGCCCAGTTCCGGATAATTAATATCATCACTGCAGAATTCGGTATCGCCAGCTGTTTCCCAAACGCGCATGCGGCGAAATGGACAAAGCCTGCGACTGACGACACCCCTCCAGGCTCCAACGGTTTCAAGTATGTTTTTTGATGCAATACTAAGCGCAGAAACCCTTAAATCATGCGGCTGATCCGGGGAAAAGGCTTGTGGAGGTGAACTCTCTATTACCGCCACTTTCAATGAACTCCCACCAAGGCTGCAGGCAACAGCAGCCCCAACCATCCCCCCCCCTACGATTACAACATCAAAATTTTCTTTCATATCAACCAACTATAAAACATCTTAAATTTCACTAATCCCATAAAACAAAAACACCCGCACATAAATGACAGATAACTCTCATCGTGATATTATTAACAAGTTTCACTAAATGAAATTTATCTGTAAAAAGATTTCGTTTCGACTTCAATGCCCTGCCTGAAGCAATAAATTGACTCTATCACGCATTGAAATAAAAAACGAACTATAAACAGGATGATTAGAACGGGCTGGATAAATGATTAATAATTCCCGATTAAGTAATAAAAAACCGATGCTTTATAACGCTGAACAATCGCAAGACAGCTGCGGCGTGGGTTTTATCACCCATAAACAGAGCAAACAAACTCACGATCTGTTGGTTAAATCCCATGAAGCATTATGCACCATCCCCCATCGAGGCGGCATGAGCGCTGAAGGTATTGGCGATGGAGCAGGCGTTAACATTGATTTATCACTCAAGTTCTTTCGCAAGATCACGAACATTGACACCCTGGAACTCGGTCAATTTGGCGTCGCTAACTTCTTTTTTCCTGAAGATCACGACCACTACGATTCAGCTGCAAATGAACTGGTTGATCGCCATTTTAAAGCCGCCAACCTGCCGATCATTCTGTGGCGCAACGTCCCTGTAGACAAAGACGTCATTAATGCCGCTGCTGCAAAAGCCCAACAACCAATAAAACAGGTCGTTTTTGGTCGCCCTGACAGTTTAAAAAATGCCTCGCATCATGCTTTCGAAAAGCATATTCAAGCTACCTTGCTGGCTATCGAAGTTGAAGGATTTACCCGCGCTGAACTAACTGGTTTTTACCCGTTATCCATGAGTTCACGCACCCAGGTGTACAAAGGCCGCTTAAACTCGTATGAAGTGATTCCCTATTTCATAGACCTGTACGATAAAGACCACGAAATCAACACGCTGTTTTTCCATACCCGGTTTTCAACCAATACTGCACCGGCGACCATGATGGCGCAGCCATTTCGTTACATGGCGCACAATGGCGAATTAAACACCGACAAGAAAAACCGTTTAAGCGAAAATGCTATCGCCAGACAACATAACAAACACATTGTTTTCCCATGCGGCCTGTCAGATTCAGGCCGTCTGGATCAAACCCTGACGCGTCGTATCAACGAAGACGAACTCGATATAGTCACTGCCGTTTTGGCAATGATGCCGCCCGCCTGGGAAAACGACACCACCTTGTCACCTTCCGTCCGTGCCATGCTGGAATATTTCAGCCTGTATGAAGAAAAAAATGACGGCCCTGCCGCATTGATTTTCAATGACGGAATCCGCGTCGGTGCTCGTCTGGATCGCTTGGGTCTACGCCCTTTACGCTCGATCGAAACCACCGATTATCTGGCTGTCATGTCGGAAGCAGGGCAAATCGACTTCCCGGCTAAAGACGTTTTAAGACGCGGTCGTATCGAAGCGGGCGGCATGCTCTATTTTGACCATAACACCGGCGAAGCATACAACAGTCATCAAGTCATGGAACGGCTTGCACAGGAAAAAGACTATCAAGCCTTACTGACCCAGCGTTGCCTTCATCTTTCCGAGTTGCCGAAGGTCTAATTGTCTGA
>JAQTLI010000287.1 GCA_028714995.1 Methylobacter sp.
ACCGTACCCGGCAACTGACCTATGATGCGGCCGGTCGTATCACCGATTACCTGGACTCCGACCTGAACTACGATCAAAGTTTCAGTTACGACCCACTGGGCCGGTTGACGGATTATAGCGATCCTGCCACTCAAACCAGTTACAGCTACGACGCCAATGGCAATCGCATCCAGCAGCAGGAGGGGACACAGAACAAAAGCTTTAACATCGAAGCATCCAGTAACCGTTTGCTGTCCGTCACCGACGCCAATCTGCAGACCCTGAAAAACTACAGCTACGATGCCTCAGGCCATCTGACCAGCGACGGCTATAACCAGTTTACTTATGACGGCAGAGGCCGACTGGTACAGACCGCCAATATCAGCTTCGGCGTTGAACAATACCGGATCAACGGACTGGGACAGCGTGTGGCGAAGATCCATGGTCAAGCATCTGAGCAGTCCAAAGAAGATGACGACCATGACGGCAGACGAACAGAGACCGACCAGCGTCACAATCATGACGAAGATGCACAAGCCGAAGCCGGTACCTATTTCGTCTATGACGAGGCCGGGCATCTGTTGGGCGAATACAACCAGCACGGCAGACCCTTGCAGGAAACAGTCTGGCTAGGCAATATGCCGGCAGCCGTACTGGCGGGTAATAAGCATTACTTCGTCTATGCCGATCACCTCAACAGCCCGCGGGCCATTACCGACCGCATCGGCAGAGTGGTCTGGCGCTGGGACAGCGATCCTTTCGGTGCTACGGCCGCAAATGAAGTTCATGACGACCGCCAAGCCATAGGCACCCAAAAAGCCGACGAAGATCCCGACCACGACAGCCATGAATTTGTCTACAACCTGCGCTTTCCAGGGCAGTATTATGACAAGGAAACGGGGCTGCATTACAATGCATTCCGGGATTATGATCCGAGCACAGGCAGATATATTGAGAGTGATCCAATTGGGTTGGCGGGCGGCGTTAATACCTATGGGTATGTTGGCGGGAATCCGGTTAACTTAACTGATCCTTTAGGGCTTGTTGCACCAATAGTGGCAGCAGAAGCCGCCGTTGAGGCCGCCGCCGAAGCATGTGCCGTAAATCCTGCTTGTGATGCAGCTGCTGCTGAAATTGCGGCAGAGGTAAGTGAAGCTGTTGGAGCGGCTTGTAAAGTGGCACAAAAGCATCAGAGAAAATGGCTCGTGATATAGCAAAGCAGATTGAAAAAGATTTAGGGAAAAAGGCTCGTAGAGAGTTTCATGACCTAGAGCACTTAGTAGATCGCACGGCAGCCGAACTTAGAGCCGATGCACAACAACTATATGAAGAGGCAGGAAAGGTTGTCCCAAAATGGCTGAAATGAATCAGATTGAGAAAATTAATTTTGATAGTGATTTGCAATCCTTAATTGCAGGGTTAATCGGAAAACCCTGTTGTCGTCAACGTATTGGGCGAATGCGAAGTTTAAGCATAGGTTTCGGGAATAAAATAGCTCACGGTAAAGCGAGATTAATTGATGATTTTTATGGGGAATGGGGGATTGGTACCTATTTGTCGGCTTGGCGAGTGGTTCATGAAGATGTAATACTTTGTGGCAGTCAAGATGTTGTGGAATCCCTTTCGGAGTTGGATGAACGGCTCGGTAGAATTGAAATCGGTCGAATCCAAGAAATTAATTTTGTTTCAAAATTTCATATTCAAGCATATTGTGATAATGGGATATACATTGATTTTTTGGCTGCTTCTAGTGACGACGATGAAATGTTTCATATATTTTGCCCAGAGGGAGTTTGTATAGAATATTCAGTATTAGGTGGATGGGGTGTTTCCCGCAGATGAGGAAGAGCCGTCACCCAGATCAGGTCTGGAAATCAGCGTGCAAAAGTTACCGCTTTCAACGCGCTGACTTATAGGATACTGCCGACGTAAGAAGGCGCATCTGTCGAGTTATCAATCCAAAAGCTGCACCACAAAATCCAACTCTAGGTCGCCGAAATCAACACTCGGTGGCTTATCGTCTCCCCCTCAAAAAATCCTGAACACCCACAACGGCTAAACCGTTCCCTCTAGCATTCAATCCCACAACCAGGCCATAGCTATGATGGCTTCGGACATCGGTTGGCGACTGACAGCCCGGATAGCGGTCAAAGCCAAATCGGCTATGACTTTGCCGGAAACCCCTTAAGCAGCACGGATGCATAGGGACAGACTGTTAATTACAGTTACGACGCTTTAAACCGCGTCACCCAAATGCAGCATTCCAACAAGCCGCCGATCAACTTCAACTACGACCAAGGCAGCAACGGAACCGGCCGCCTGACCCAGATGACCGATGAGTCGGGAACGACCCGTTGGACTTATAATTTACAGGGCCGGGTGGCCAGCAAGACCTTCAACACCGGCTCGCTAACCCTGGTGACTAAGTACAGCTACAATACAAACGGCCAATTAACCGCACTTTACCTACCCATCCGGCAAAGTCGTGCGACTGACCTACAGCAACGGCCAAATAAGCGCAGTGGACGCCAACCATTCGCCGCTGCTTAGCAGCATCCATTACCAGCCATTCGGCCCCGCCCAAGACTGGATATTCGGCAATGGCGTAAAAACCAACCGCAGCTTCGATCTGGATGGCCGCCTCATCGGCTATGACCTGGGCGACCGTACCCGGCAACTGACCTATGATGCGGCCGGTCGTATCACCGATTACCTGGACTCCGACCTGAACTACGATCAAAGTTTCAGTTACGACCCACTGGACCGGTTGACGGACTATAGCGATCCTGCCACTCAAACCAGTTACAACTACGACGCCAATGGCAATCGCACCCAGCAGCAGGAGGGGGCACAGAACAAAAACTTTAACATCGAAGCATCCAGTAACCGTCTGCTGGCCATCACCGACGCCAATCTGCAGACCCTGAAAAACTATAGCTACGATGCATCAGGCCATCTGACCAGCGATGGTTATAACCAATTTACTTATGACGGCAGAGGCCGACTTGTACAGGTCGCCAATATCAGCCTCGGCGTTGAACAATACCGGATCAACGGGCTGGGACAGCGTGTAGCGAAGATCCATGGTCAAGCATCTGAGCAGTCCAAAGAAGATGACCATGACGGCAGACGAACGGAGACCGACCGGCATCGCAATCCCGGCAAAGGTGAGCAAGACAAGCATGACAAAGACATGCCAGCAGGCATCTACTTCGTCTATGACGAAGCCGGGCATCTGTTGGGCGAATACAACCAGCGCGGCAAACCCATACAGGAAACCGTCTGGCTAGGCAATATACCGGCAGCTGTACTGGCCGGTGACAAACATTACTTCGTCTATGCCGATCACCTCAACAGCCCACGGGCCATTACCGACAGCATCGGCAAAGTCGTCTGGCGCTGGGACAGCGATCCGTTCGGTGCTACGGCCCAAAACGAAGACCATTACGACCGCCAAGCCTTAGGCACCCAAAAAGCCGACGAAGATCCCGACCATGACGGCCACGAATTTGTCTACAACTTGCGCTTTCCGGGGCAATATTATGACAAGGAAACGGGGCTGTATTACAATGGGCTTAGGGATTATGATTCGAGTATTGGGCGCTATATACAGAGCGATCCGATTGGGCTACGAGGTGGGATAAACACCTATAACTATGTCAATATCAATCCGGTTAATCTGATAGATCCAACAGGTGAAATCGGCCAACAACAAATTGTTCAATGCATTAAAAATCTTAGAGCATGTGGTGTAGCATTCAAAAAGGTCTGGGATGGCTGTAAATGGGTTTGGAAACAGGTAAGGGAAGGAGCCGATGATGCGCCAGATTCGAATATACCATCTAAAGCTAATGATACGTTGGAACAAATTAAAAAGACTGGAAATGCACCTCCAGGATATAAAGGGGGACGTACTTTTAATAACGATAGTCGTGGCGGAGGTCAGCAGCTTCCTCAGGAAGATTTGTCTGGAAGCCCAATTACTTATAAAGAGTACGATGTCAATCCTTATCAACAAGGTGTAAACCAGGTGTAAACCGAGGGACTGAGCGTCTTGTGCGAGGTAGCGATGGCAGTGCGTATTACACAAATGATCACTATCAATCATTTACCAAGATAGAGTGAATGAAATGACTTTTTTGAATTTTTTTGCTGAACTTAAAGAGCCTTGGGTTTCGATGACATTCGGTCCAATCGCTCATCAGGATATTCCAGAAGGTTTTCTTTTGTTGGAGCTGAATGGTCGTAATATGACAGCTTTAGAAGGAATGTATCAGGAATTCGCTTCGGTATTTCAATTTCCTGATTATTTCGGGAAAAATTTTAATGCTCTTGATGAATGCTTAACTGACTTAGAATGGTTGCCAGCCGATGGTTACTTAGTAATTGTTAAAAATGCTGAGTTTCTTCTAAAAAATGAACCAGATGAAATTTTGCTAGGTTTATTATCGATTTTGAATGATGCTGGGAGAGAGTGGGCAGTTTCTGTGAACCAAGGAGAAGCATGGGATAGAGATAGCTTGCCTTTTCATACTGTATTAGAGTTAGATGAAAAGGTATCTCCTGATTTTATTAAAAAACTGGCTCAATGTGAAATACAGCAAATCAATGGGGTCAGATCCGAATGGCACTTACTTAAGCTTTTTCGGATGCCCATATTTTTTCACTTCCTCCCTTGCCAAAGGCCTTGTTTTTGTCAGTAGCGGATAGGCTTTTGGTCGTCGCTTGATGGCCCTCGGCTCAA
>JAQTLI010000288.1 GCA_028714995.1 Methylobacter sp.
AAAACGCCTTTTTCTGGCAAGGCCGAATATGAATCCTCATTTCGTTCTGGATGTTCTATGGATGGTTCGCTTCCTTCTGCCCAGTCGAAATCCATCTGTCTTTCAAGAATTTTTTTAATTTCCGCAAGCCTGCTCTTAATCTCATCTTCTCTCAAAGATTTTTTTTCTTGTCCTCTTGGCGGTACTAGTTCTGCTCCTTCCATAGTATTTCCATTATACCCCCTGAAAGAATTTTAACAAAATATTATGATGTTGGATTCTTTTCTAATTCAACAACAGCCCTTCTAATCCTATTAATTAGTTTTGTAATTACATATTTTTAAAAGCAAAACTTTGTGCAAAGACAGTTTCTACTAATCATTACTTCTCGGACTCTTGTTCTGAGTATCAATAACATTTAACCTGTCATCAAAAACTTTTATTATGTCTTCTTCTAGTTCCCTTATTCTTTCTATTTCTTCTTCTTTTGTCATCGTTTGGGGCTTAGCTCTTGCTCTTTCTATTGCTTCTTCTATTGCTGCTATTTCGTGGCTAATCCTTTCTCCTGCTTGATTTATTATAAAGTGATCTAAAACGGTACCGCTTGCTAATTTTGCAAGATTCGCTTTTTTTAGTGGATCTCCAACACCCCAATTACCACTAAGACCTTCAAGAACTCTTGCGTCCTCTTCTTCCGCGTTTCTTTTCTTTATTTCTTCTACACTCATTTCTTCTTTCATCCCCCTATTTTATAACTATTTGATTTTTATTTCAACCCAAAATTTACCCCAAATTGGGTGTGCGGGTTATCCCCCACACCTTTCATTTTATTTAAGACTTTCGGAAATTCTTTTCTTGAGTTGTCCTAGTGCCTTACCATCTTTCTTTAGATTATATTCTCTCGTTCTAGCATCGTGTTCGTTAGTACAAGCTTCATAATATCGAAGTTCAAATGGCCGTCTTGCTTTCGTTGAACGATTTAATCCATTGTTGTGTTCCGAAAGTCTTCGCTTCAGATCATTAGTTGAGCCAACATACAATTTTTCATCTTTTAAGCTTTTTAAAACATAAACATAATACATTTAACCATTATATATGACCCCCACACCTTTTGTCTAAAAGGTGTGGGGGTATGATCTGAAGGGATAAAACGAAAGGTGTGGGGGTTATCCACAGGTTGACCTTGCCAGATTGACTTTTGACCTTTTTTGAGCTATCATGTTTTCGTAGTTCTGAATAGGGGTATGGAACGAGCTGGCCGAACACATAGAGAAGATAGTAACCATCGTGAGAACCTTTTGTTTGCAGAACCTATTGGTCGTCCTGT
This sequence comes from Methylobacter sp., assembly GCA_028714995.1. Lineage (GTDB taxonomy): Bacteria > Pseudomonadota > Gammaproteobacteria > Methylococcales > Methylomonadaceae > Methylobacter_A. The sequence goes on from JAQTLI010000288.1 coordinate 1,307, forward strand.
GATTCTAGCCTTGTTTTAAAAGGATAGAAAAGGAAATCTCGCGACATTTAGTTTGTTTTATAAAACATAATAAAAGTAAAAGATATTCACTCACTGTTTTTTCCAAACCGTTTTCAGGGCTGTTCTGTTTACAATTTCACAGCATCAATTATGCCAATTTGTTAATTGTGCAGGTACAGCAAGTTAACAAGCCAAGTGCGTTGAAAAAACTCCCCAAATTGGTGCATGAAAACTGTTGTGTGTAATACATACCGGTATCGATAAAAATGTGTGTGTCGTAAACCTTACAAAATTTATGCTCCCTGAACCAGCCTGGTTTATGGCCTTGCTTTGCATACAAGGAGAATATCCATGAATGATGGCGTTATGCGCAAGACACTAGCATGATGTTGGCGTTATATTTGCTTGGCAATATTAAAACATCTCAATTCCCGGCCAACACTTATGAAAAAAACTTCATTGCGATTTTTACAGACGCATACCAACATGACGAGTGTCATCGGCGAACTTGCTGATTTATTTGGAGAAAGGTCTATGAATAATGGCGAAATGATGCTTCTAAGCTTGTTTATTGAAACGGTTGAACAGGTGCCGATAGCCATTTCCATTACCGATAAGAAAGCCAAAATTCTTTACGTTAATAAGGAGTTTTCCAGAGTCACGGGTTACCAGTCCACAGATATTCTGGGTGAAAACGAATCGTTATTATCAGACAAACATACGCCCAAAGAGGTGTATCACGATTTATGGCGCACCATCAGCGCCAAGAAAATATGGCGCGGAACCTTATGTAACCGGCATAGATCCGGCTACCGTTACCTCTCTGATTTGACCATTGCCCCTATGTTGAATGAAATAGGGGCGATCACTCACTACATAGGCATGCACAGAGATATTACCAAGCCGTATGAATCTGAAAAAAAGGTCATCAACCAGAAATTATTGATTGAGTCGGTCATTAATTCATCGCCTATTGCCATGGTTGTACTCGATGATCAGGACAGGGTTATTTTAGATAATCATAACTACAAAGCCCTGGTCAGCGATCTTGATAAAGGCGAGCCTGCAACTTACTTTTTAAAATTGCTGCGGGATGAGATGGGCGATTTATGGTCGCAGTTAATAAGCAAGGAGCAAGGCTTTAATAACCGCGAATTCAAGATAGAAAGCAAGGGAAGCCAGAGAACCCGTTGGTTCTCCTGTGCCGGAAACTGGTTTATAGAGAATGAAGTTAATGCCGATGCCTTTTTTGTGAATGCATCTAAACAGTACCTGATCCTGACGATAACAGACATCACCCGGCAACGCAGACAGATGGAAGAGTTACATATTCAGTCCTTAAAAACCATTATGGCCGAAGATGAGCGGGTGCGTGGCATCAGGGAAACATTATTGGGTGCAATGCACCAAATTCAAATGCCAATGAACCAAATTAGGGCGGCCGAGCAAATTTTACGGCACAAGGGGGATGATCAAAATGCCGGTCTGTTACAGATATTGCAGCAGATTCAGCAATCCGGGGAAGAAGCGGTTGCAACCATGCAAAAATGTATTCCCGAGATTCTGCAAACAGCCGTTATCCCGATCAACCTGAATCAGATTCTGCATGAAGTACTGCTACTCTGTAACCAACGGCTCTGTAGTAACGATATAGACGTGTTTTGGCAGCCACTTGCCCAACTGCCGACCATGCTGGGTTCCGAAAATCGCCTGCGCATATTATTCAAACAACTGGTAGACAATGCGATTGAAGCCATCAGCGAGTCGAATAATGCGGAACAGCGGCTTAAGATCACTACCGATACTGATGCCGATTTAATCTATGTCATCATTGAAGACACCGGATCTGGCATTCCGGTTGAAAAACGAGCAAAAGTGTTTGAACCTTTTTATACCACCCGCCCCATGGGAGGCAATCAGGCCGGTATGGGACTGGTTATGGCAAAGGAGATAGTGAATCAGCATCAGGGATTCATTGAAATAGATCCTGATTATGATCAGGGATGCCGGTTCAAAATCAGTTTTCCTCTGCACAAACAGGTGCTTAAGGGGGTAGCATAATGACTGAGCGTCTAGAACTGATCGAAGCCGAACTTGATACCTTATATATTGTCAGTCAGGTATTAAACAGCCACCACGATTTGCATGCAAAATTACACGCGGTTTTGGAGATACTGCACAATAGATCGGGCATGCGTTCCGGCATGATAACGCTACGGGAAATTGAAAATAACAGCATGATTGTCAGTGTTGTCCACACGGACGGTGCAAGTAAATTTACCGAGCCGGTCAGATACAACCCGGGTGAAGGCTTGATGGGCGCCATACTTGATGAAGGCAGTACCATTGTCATCGAAAAAGTGTCCGAAGAACCGCGTTTTTTAGGCCGTCTGGGCTTATATGATCCTGAATTGCCTTTTATCGGCTCACCCATCTACATAGAAGAAGGCGACACCATCGGCGTGCTAGCCGCTCAGCCGGATAACAGCCTGTTTCTGGGCGAGCGCGCCCGGTTTATGGAGATGATTGCCAACCTGATTGCGCAAAGCGTCAAAATGCTGCGGGGTATCGAACGCAAACAACGCCATCTGCTCAGTGAACGCGATCAGCTCAAACAGGCGCTGATCAAGAACTACAGTTTTGAAAACATCATCGGGCATTCGCCGCCCATGTTAAAGGTGTTTGATCTAATACGTCAGGTTGCGAAATGGAATACCACGGTATTAATCCGGGGCGAATCAGGTACCGGTAAAGAAGTCGTCGCCAATGCGATTCACTTTAATTCAGGCTGCGCCAGCGGTCCTTTTTTAAAACTCAATTGCGCGGCCTTACCCGACACCTTACTGGAGTCGGAATTATTCGGCCACGAAAAAGGCGCATTTAGCGGCGCCATCAGCCAGCGCAAAGGCCGTTTTGAATTAGCCGACAACGGCACCCTGTTTCTCGATGAAATTGGTGAAATCTCCGCATCGTTCCAGGCCAAACTGCTGCGCGTATTGCAGGAAGGCGAATTTGAACGGGTGGGCGGCACCCAGACCATCAAGGTAAATGTTCGCATCATCGCAGCAACCAACCGTGATCTTGAAGAAGAAGTGACCAAAGGCGCCTTCAGGGAAGATTTGTATTACCGCCTTAATGTAATGCCTGTCCATATGCCTGCATTGCGCGACAGGACTGAGGACATTCCGGAGTTATCCGAATTCCTGCTCGGTAGAATTTCACAACAGCAAGGCGGGCGGCCTCTGGAAATCAAGGAAAGCGCCATACGCATATTGATGAAACACAACTGGCCCGGCAACGTCCGCGAACTGGCAAATCGCTTGGAACGCGCCGCAATCATGAGTCAAAATGGCATCATCGATCGCGATGTCATGGTCAGCACCGGCCTGGAAGATGAAATCGGC
>JAQTLI010000289.1 GCA_028714995.1 Methylobacter sp.
CCCGATTGGGATGTCACCGAACCATTACGCGACTATGCCACACAGCAAAAACACCTATATGCGGACTTGTGCGGCTATATCCTGAAAAAAAATTCGCCCAGTTGCGGCATGGAGCGGGTCAAGGTTTATACCGATAACCGGTCGCGCGCAGACGGGGTCGGCATTTATGCTGAGGAAATGATGCGTCTGAACCCTCTGTTGCCGATCGAGGAAGAAGGGAGGCTTGGCGATCCCGGCCTGCGCGAAAACTTCATCCAGCGCATTTATGTGCTGTATCGCTGGAAAGCCATGCTGGCCGAGGGGCTGACTACAAGCCGTCTGACCCATTTTCATGCGCGTCATAAGCTCATCATCATGAGCCATGAAGATTATCGCGACCTGGGGCAGTTATTGGCGGGACTCACCAAAGCCAGCCTTGGGCAAGTCGCAGAGCAATACATTCTGCAGCTGATGAATACACTTAAAAAACCGGCTACCCGCAAAAATCATGTCAATGTCTTACAGCATATCCAAGGCTATTTGAAAAAGGAGTTAAGTACCGACGATAAAGCCGAATTTTGCGAAGTGATTGAACAATATCGCAAAGGCTACGTCCCGCTGATAGTGCCGCTAACACTGCTTAAGCACCATTTCCGCAAAAGCCCCCACCCGTATATAGAAGAGTCCTATTACATGTCGCCTTATCCGCAAGAACTGCAACTTATCAATCAATTGTAACTATGGCAAAAATTCTAATTGTCGGCTGCGGCGCGATAGGCTCGGAACTAGCAGGGATCTTATCGGCCAAGGGTCATGAAGTAACGGGACTGAAACGAAACCCGCCGACATCAACGGCTACTAACATTAAATACTTCACTGCCGACATAAGCTCACCCGCCGACCTGGTAGATTTAGACACTGATTTTGAGCAGACGTTTTTCATTGTTTCACCTGACAGCCGCAATGAAAAGAGCTACCGCGGGGTTTATGAAACCGGCTTAAACAACCTGCTCGCGAGGCTCCCGGACGCGCACTGGCTAATGGTCTCATCCACCAGCGTCTACGGGCAATCGCAAGGCGAATGGGTGAATGAAGATTCAGTCGCAGAGCCGGATAACATCACCAGCCGGTTGATAAGGCAAGCGGAACAAAGATTGATGGCTTTAAATCCGGCTAACATCATCATACGTTTTTCCGGCATTTACGGGCCGGGACGCGAGCATCTTTTAAGAATGGCGAGGCAAGCGCCAGAAATACAGCAAACCCCGCCTTATTTCACTAACAGGATACATCAGCGGGATTGCGTTGGCGTGCTGTCGTTTTTGCTGGATCAGCGGTTAGCGGGCGTTCCACTGAAACAATGCTATTTGGCCAGCGATGATGCTCCTGCACCGATGTGGGAAGTAATGAGCTGGCTGGCCGAACGGCTGCATTGTCAGCCACCGACTGCTAAGGCGGCCGACGATAATGCAGGCATGAATAAACGCTGCAGCAATGCCCAGTTAAAAGCATTGGGTTATCAGTTTCAATATCCGAGCTATAAAGACGGCTATCTGGAGTTAACTGGCAAGGAATGATCGGTTAGTCGTTTTGTAGCAAAACTACGCTATTCCTTTTTTTGAATTAGCCAATAGGTGATGCCCAGAGCCACTAAAACCAATCCGGAAGCACTGACATATTCGGCAGGCAAATGCTTGTAATCAAAGACAATGACTTTCCGTGAAATGGCCATCAACGCAGTGGCTACCACCAGTTTTACAGGAATGACATCACTCCTGATATACAAGGTGATGTTCAGAAATATTTCAATGGCAATTAACACCGCCAAAAAAGCCCCGAATGTTTCCAGTATGTCATTAATGGTCATCAGCATAAACGGCGGCTGACTGATTTTTTCAAAAATCACATAAACAACATCAACAATGCCAAACAGTATGACTATAACCATTAGTAATGCTAAAAATTTGACACCAAAACGTATGGTACGGTGCAGAAACTGTATGAACGGATCTTCGTGCTGCATGGGTAGTTCTTCATGACTTTCCACGGCGACATGCTTTACCAGCTTGCTGCGCAGATGGGCCAATAACGGGCCAACAATGTTTTTATGGGAGGCAAAACCGGCGGGAGTAAAATCCTTTTCAAAAAAGTTATTCAAGCCTTCCATTTCGAGCAGTTCTTTGCCTTCCAGCTTTTCAAAGCCCATGCTCCAGTAGGGAAATTCGCGTTCCGTTATCGGCAGTTTTTCAATTAAGGTAACATCCTTGTGGCGTTTATCTTTTTTTATGCGTTCAAATGTATCATCAACGGATGCCTCGTCGCCCTCCAAGACCTGAAAAAAAGTCCCGTGCGAATAGAGCAATATCCCGGTTATATTTTTAGCGCCATTATTTATTCTGCATGATTTTAATAGCTCCAACAGCTCTTCAGTTTTGAAGTCTTTAATTGCCGTACTTGCATAAGTCAGTCTAATCATTGCAGTCTTCCTCATATTTGATTATTAATCCATGCGTATGGGTGCCATAGCTCGCAATTTAGCACTTAAACTCCTTTACCAAAAAATAATTGTGCTTAATTTGAGTTCATCTGAGACGGCTAAATGTTCAAGGTTATACTGTTTTTAACTAACACTAACTCCTGAAATATTTCATTCTGATCATTAATGCTAAAATGATTATTGATTTGGCATCTTGATTAAATTTAACCCTCTAAACTTGAAATAAAAATACAAAGCAATGAATAGACTAAGAGACAAAATCCGCGACATTCCAGATTTCCCCAAGCCAGGCATTATCTTCAAGGATATTACGCCACTGGTAAAAGATCCCGCTGCTTTAAGACTTTCCGTTCATCAATTACTGCAGCCTTTTTTGGGTCGAAATATTACCGTGGTTGCCGGCATGGAAGCGCGCGGCTTTATTTTTGGTTCATTGGTCGCATGGGAATTAGGACTTCCATTTGTACCGCTAAGAAAACCGGGCAAACTACCTTACGATGTTCAAAGCGTATCTTACGATCTTGAATATGGCTCAGCCACTCTTGAAGCGCATATTGATTCTTTTGATACCAACGATCACGTTTTATTAATTGATGATCTGCTGGCTACAGGCGGAACAGCAAAAGCAAGCTGTGAATTAGTTGAAAAACTGGGGGCAAAAGTAGAGGCTTGTGCCTTTGTTGTGGAGCTGGATTTTCTGGAAGGAAGGAAATCGCTCAGTAAATACGAAGTCCATTCTTTATTACATTATTAGAACTACGTCCTTGTAGTTCTTTTTCTGAAATACTGTTTATTAACTTTCAACGGGGCTGTTTTACTAATAGTATCATCAGATGATTGGAATCACTGCCAAATCAATGGGGGGGTTGTCCAGACTTTTTAGGCTCTGCGTCTAGGCGCAGAGCAAAACCTGCTTTTTTATTTGCATCGACAGCATTAGTCACCTCTTTCTTAGAGGCAGGAGCGTTAACATCTTTATCTAACTCAGCTTCGAAATCATCCATATCTGGAGAAGCTTCAGCTTTCCCATCAGTAGCCAGATTATTACGCCACTGTAAAAAAGATTCGCGAGTAAAGACATAAGGGTCCAGCGCTGCCTCATCAATAAACTTCAATGCGCCTTCCGCGTTTGCACGTGAATTTATCGCAGACAGCGCCTGTACAGGCAAAAAACCTACATAAGTAGCAGGATTCGCTGCTGTATCAAATACTGTCCCTGGAATACCGCGTGATGTTGATGGCCCTAGAAAAGGCAGCACCAGATAAGATCCGTGTGGCACACCCCATACCGCCAGAGTCTGATCAAAATCTTCATCATTTTGTTCAAGGCCTACGTGTTTTGCAACATCAACCACACCTGCAAGTCCGACTGTTGAATTAATTGCAAACCGTCCAGTATCCTGAGCACTTTGCTGAAATTTGGCCTGTAAAACGTCATTAATAACCACATTGATGTTTTTCAGGTTATTAAAGAAGTTATATATACCCGTTTGCATGAACTCGGGGGTTATCAGTTTATAGGCATTTGAAACAGGTTCGGCGACATAGTTGTCAACCTTGTCGTTAAAAATGAACATTTTTCTGTTAAAATTTTCATAGGGATCGACTTCATTCACTGCAGCTTGCGGTTCAACAACGCCTGTTGTTGCACAGCCGCTCAACGATATAGCCGCTCCCATCAGCACACCTGAGAAAAATCGCTGGATTTTGCTATCCCAACAACTGCCGTTACATGGTTTGTTCATTGCCAAAGCCTATAATTTTGAATAAGTATCAATTTTTTCGTTAATCTTGGCTATTAAAGCATCAAAGCCTTCACGCTGCAAAATCGCGGTGTATTCTGATCTTTTCAAGGCCAAATCACTTACGCCATTAGCAATAATATTAATAATCCGCCAGCTGTTGCCTTTTTCCTTGAGCATGTAATCAAACTTAACAGGTTTGTCATCAGGAACTATAAGGTGGGAATGAACAACTACACCTCCTCTTGCTGTTTCTTCTTCTGAATCAAATACGAATGACTCACCCGAATAATCCTTAAAGTTATGCGCATAAGAAGCGATACTCAATCGAGTGAACACTTCGACCAGTTTTTGTTGCTGCTCTTCTGTTAACTTCTCCCATTCTTTACCAACGACAATCCGGGCAATTTTTGTAAGTTCGTGGCTATTAGAGACCGAATCATTTAGCTTCGCATATCTTCCGGCATAGCCTAATTTCTTGCCATCCTT
>JAQTLI010000290.1 GCA_028714995.1 Methylobacter sp.
AAAAAAAAAAGCGTCTCCAAACGGAATGCCCGATGCATTCAGTTTGATAAGACGCCTTTGTCAATATGGTTCGCCGTTGAACCAGAATGTTTTAGTGCTCCGCCATTGGAGCCTCTACAGTGTTAAAGGCAATCGTTGTGCCAATATTGTTATATGAATTCTTTGTGAGTATTTTTAAATAAATACAAGTGGTTATCAGTTGTCTTTTGCGTAACAAGGAGGGTTAGGTTTCTGAAAACAACGCATCGAATACGTGCGATTTTCCTGTGTGTTGTACCAATTGGGTTATCTTGATGTGCAATGTGGCGACGCAGGAGCGGCAGGCTCAGTCCTACAAGCCACCTCTACAATCCGGCATAAAACCTGCTAGTAACTGGATAGTTATTATCAAATCTCAGGTATCCTGGTTATGTCTAAAATGGGCCATCTCAATGTTATTGAGAAATACGAAGAACATCGATCAGCTATTCATAATCTGCTTTCTTCTATTTTGAGCTGTTTTTCTGATGAAAAATTGTTTGAGAAAAATCATGAGGAACTCACCGAGTTGCTCAATTCACTTTGTTCCTACTACCCTTTTGTGAGCCTTCTTTATCTGCTTGACGCACAAGGCAAACAAATCTGCAAGAATGTGCCGGGCAGCCACTTCAAAAATCATCCGAAAATCGGCATGGACGCAGACCGTAGTAACCGACCTTATTATTTGGCTGCGATGAAGGCTGATGGCGTGGTGGTAACCGAGCCTTATTTGTCCAGCGTCAGGCGGGAGTTATGCCTGTCCACCAGCATGAAAATGATCAATGATGATGGCACCATAAAAGGTGTCGTTGTTCTGGATATTGATCTTGGCTCCACGCTGGCAATATTAACCGGTGACAGCAGGCGCATTCATTTTGAACCCTATTTTAAAGCCATGTATACACTGATTGTGCTCGGTTTATTTGCCGTTGCGCTGGTACTGCTTTATGCCGCCGGGGTTGAATGTTCAGACGTGGTGCATTCAATGATGGATCCGCAAAAAGAGATGGGAATTCCTTTTGGTGTGGTTATTTACCTGACGTTAGCGCTGGCAATTTTTGATTTGGGCAAAACAACGCTGGAAGAAGAGGTGTTGTTGTATAAGGATATACTCAGGCATAGTTCAACCCGGCGCACAATTACCCGCTTTATTGCCGTGATTATTATTGCTGTATCTATAGAAGCCTTGTTAATGATCTTTAAATTCGCCTTAAAGGGTGATGGCGAACATATTATTGAAGCAGTTTGGATCATTATTGCGGTTGCATTTCTTTTGGTGTCTTTGGGCGTTTATGTTTATTTGGGCAGCAAAGCAGAAGGGATGCTGTTGAACAATCGTGATAAGTTAAAGAAAACAGTTTGATTCGACTACTGCTCTTCCATGTCTTCAAGCTCGATATTGAGCGCTTTGGTTGAAAACAATAACTCACTTACTGAGGGTAATAGAGATAAAACGATAAAGGCCATGCTGAAGCCAAAAGTAATGTTGCCGTAATATTGCAGTCCGTAAAAAATCAGTCCCATAGCAAGTATGCAGCAGATAATGTCGATGACGGCGAGTAGCTGCATGGCAACAATAAATCGGATCCGGTATCTCAAGCTATCAATCTGTTTTTTAGTAACCTGGCTTTTGGATTTATTAAAGATGTTGTGTTGCTCCCTAATCCGGTTTGCGATGAAGTACAGGAAGCGTAACGCTAGTGGAGCGGTGTACGACGACCCCCGCGTAGCCGTAGCGGTCGGGCGTTTTGACGAAGTTGTAGCGTTAGCGGAAGCGTAGTCAAAATGCAAGACCATCCGACACGGCGTCATATATGGTCTACCCCGTATTGCAAGAAAAATTCGTTCGCGACAAAAAGAATATTGCTTCCATATATCCGGCCTTTTTAGAGGTTTCATAGACCGCTGGCCCTGATGGAATTCGCGCTTTCCCACCTCATCAAGTCATCGACTTCAAAAGAGCCCTAGACGCCGTCAGGTTTATAGGAATACAGGTGTTACCTTTTTTGCCATCACTTGAATTTTATCCACGCAATTCGTTACTGATGATTTTCCCTGTCACCGTTTTTAAGCTCAATCATTACTCGCGGTTACCAACGCCGGTGTAAGCCGCACGGCTAGAGGCAAAGCCACTATTGAGTGCTTAAAATAAGGCTTTTTTCCTGACATCGGTTAGGCCTGCATCGCCTGGTAGTTTTCCTTACGGGTCAGTAAAGCCCAGGCAATTCGCGCATTTTTGTTCGCCACCGCGACATTGGAGATGTTTTCTCCGCGTCTTTTCTTGATGTCACCAATCCAGCGGTTTCGTGTGTCTTGATGCTTGTGCGCCACTCTGACCACTGATCGTCCGCCATGAATCAACAGTGTGCGCAGATAACTGTCTCCACGCTTGCTGATACCCATCAGCGTTTGCTTACCACCGGTGGAATGCTGCTTCGGCACTAGGCCTAACCACGCCGCCAACTCTCGACCATTTTTAAAGACCGTCACATCGCCAATGGCGGCCATTAAAGCCGTCGCGGTGAGCAATCCCACGCCGGGTATCGTCAGCAGGCGTTGACAATCTTCATGCTGGGCACTAAGCGTGACCAATTTTTGTTCCAATGAGCGAATACGCTTGTCTAAGTGCACCAATTCTTCGTACAGCTCATTGAGCAATTCTCTGAATAAGGTGCTCAAAATGTTTTCAGCGTCTTCGAGAATACTCGGCACGGCTTTTCTAACATAACTAATCCCTTTGGGGATAACTAAGCCATATTCCATTAATAAACCCCGGATCTGATTCGCTTGGGCGGTTCGCCTGGCAACCAACTGACTCCGGATACGATGTAAGCTTTGCAGGTCTTGCTGCTCTATGCTCTTGGTTGGGACAAAACGCATATTCGGACGTTGGACGGCTTCGCAGATTGCTTCAGCATCGACAGCGTCATTTTTGTTGGATTTGACGTAGGGCTTCACAAACTGAGGGGCGATCATGCGTACGCTATGACCCAACTGAGTAAACTGGCGCACCCAATAATGCGCTCCGCCACATGCTTCCAGTCCGATCAGGCAAGGTGGCAAATTGGCTATAAAGGCGCTCAGTTGGTTGCGGTTAAGCTTCTTCTTCAAGACAAAATGTCCATGTTCATCGACACCATGAAGTTGAAAACTTTGTTTCGCCAAATCAATGCCCAGTACTTTTAATTCTCTGCGTTCGCTCGTTGCGTTATTATCTTTCACGGTCTATCTCACTTCTGTTTTAATGTTGTTGTTTTGAAAAATACATCATGGCCCATTCGAGGCCGGTTCGGAAGTGGGGTAGACCATTCCATTAAGGATCTGATAAAAAATAACTTCCCGAAATCATATTTTATGGGATAGCCCGATAGTTCCAGCGAGGAAGAAAGTCATCAAAGATAATGGTCATGTTTTCAAGGAAACTTTCGCTGCATTTTCTTCCCGTTGCATAAACCCCCGTCAAAATATCCACGGTTACTTTCAATCCCTTGCAAGTCTTCGTTTTCTCCATGAAATGTTTGGCAATGGCGACCGAATGAAACACCACGCCTTGGCAGGCGCGGGTAATGTGTGCAAACAATCGATGTTCAATGGGGTTGTACTTTGAGCAGTATGGAGGATAGTGCGCGACGCGTATTTCCAGTCCAAGCCGTTCAGCCAGTGCCTGCAGGGCTTCCTTGAAGACATGTCGATTGGCGGCATTACTGCCACCCCCATCACAGAGCACCAGTATGCGGCAGGCATTGGGATAGTCTTGGTGACCGTACTGCTTCCACCAGTGCGCAATGCTGTCACAACAAAACTCGCTGGTATCATGACTGGTATTCAGGCTCATATACCCTTGATTACGCGCCAAGTCATAGATGCCATGCGGAATCAGTTTGCCTTCGCCGGCACTTGAAAAATCATGATCCAGTGTATCCACGGGTGTTTGTGTATAGGTGCGACCGTCTCGACTAAAATTGCCAATGAGTTCCTTCTTTTTGGTATCAATGCTAATTACAGGCTCCCCTTTATCCAGATACGCGGACTTGAGTTTGGCAATGTTTTGAAACTGGGCATCCCGATCAGGATGGGAACCTAGCGGTTTCTTCTTACGCGTTTTACGCTGTCCTAAACCGTGTTTCTTTAATAGCTTGCGAACCGTATGCCGACTCGCAGACGTACCCATTTGCGCCAAGCGACGACTGATCTCACTACGTGATAAATTAGTCCATAGCACACCTTCACGCATCGGATCGCCTGCCGTAAACTCTGCCAGTAGCTTGAGAAAGTTTTCCTCCAGCAGCGGTTTGTGCTCAGTGGAGACCTTACGCCCCGCACCTTTTTTTTCTGACCCGACTCGGCGTGGGATCTTCGGGGGACTCCAGTTCCGTTAGGCCGCGCCGCACGGTCTTGGGATCCATTTCAAATAACAGCGATACATAATCAATGCCACCGTGTCCCAGCTTTGCAGCCTCAATCCCCGCATAGCGCCGCCGGTCTTTTTCTGATAGCGTAGCAAATAGACGCTGCATTTTGAGCTCAATGTTTTTTTCGTACCCGGTCATTCTTTATCAGTCTGTAGCAGTCAAGTTCAATTATTATCCAATATCTTGCGGCTTATTTCTAACTCAAATTCTGGGAAGTTATTTTTCGCCATATCCTAA
>JAQTLI010000291.1 GCA_028714995.1 Methylobacter sp.
GACTGCCTTGAGCGCCGGGTCTTTGGTTGTGTAGAAGACCACATCCCCGGCCGTGCTGAGGACGCCGGCATAGATCTGCTTGGGTTCCTTAACGCCCCATAGCTTCTGTTTTGTAGGGTCGGTAGCAGTGGCATCCCAGGCGATCAGCTCGCTGGAATAGCTAGTATCCCCTGCTGGAGCGAAATTCAAGTCCATGCCCATGTAAGGCGCGCCGGAGATGAACTCAGCCTTCAACGTTTCCAGGTTCTCGCATAAATTGAACGTGGGGGCATAAAAGAGGCCGGTATTCGGCGAAAAAGAAGCCGGTTCCCATCCCTTTCCCCCCAGTGCCGACGGACAGATACCTTTGGTTTGTTTGCCCTCTACGACGCGCATTTCTTCGTTTACTATCGGCAGCCCGGTGGTCAGATCGATTTCAGACGCCCAGTTAATCTCCGAAACGAACGGCGGAGCTTGCAAGACTTCGCCGGTCGCCCGGTCGAAAGTATAGGCAAAGCCGTTCTTGTTGAAATGGACCAGAAGCTTGTCGTGGGTGTTTCCCTTGGCATCCTTGAACGGCTGATTCACTGGGATGCTTTCACTTTCGGCATCGTAGTCCCAACTGTCATGCGGAGTGAACTGATAGGCCCAGACCGCCTTGCCGGTGTCCGGTTTTCTGGCAAAGATTGAGGCGCCCCATTTGTTATCACACACACGTGGGTTATTCGCGTATTCAACTTTGTTACAGCGCATTTCCGCGCTCCAAGCACCGGGCTGGCTGGTACCGTAAAACAGCAGGTCGAGTTCAGGGTCGTAGGTGAAGTAATTCCAGGCAGCGCTACCGCCCAGTAGATAAGCTCTTTCGTTCGGCCAACTGGTCGCGCCCTGATCCACCATACCTTTGTAGTAGACGGAGTTGTCTATGAAATCCTGACCGATCAAGACATCCTTGTCGGGGCCAGTGTTGTAGGCTGTCCACAGCGATTTTCCGGTCTTCAGGTCGAGTCCCTGGATCCAGCCGCGGACGCCCATTTCGCCGCTGGAGGAGGCTACAATGACCTTATCCCTAACGATCATCGGCGCTGTCGTCATCGTGACGCCGGTATGCGGGTCCGCGAGTTGATTCCGCCATACTTCCTTGCCGGTGATCGCATCGACCGCTACTACCGTATTGTCGAGCAGGGGGAAGACGATCTTGCCGTCGGCATAGGCCGCGCCGCGATTGATCCCGCCGCAACAATTTTGGCCCTTGGCGAATTCGCTCACGTCCGGGGCGTAGGTCCATTTGATCTGGCCCTTGTTTTTAAGATCATAGGCGATCAGTTTGTTCGGGAACGGCGTGACTGCATAGAGCATGCTGCCGACCACGAGGGGCTCGCCCATGTGGCTGCCCTTGACGCCAGTCTTTAACGAGTATTCTTTCGTCAGTTTGCCGACGTTGGCGGGGGTAATATCCTTGAGCGCGCTGAATCGGGTGCCTTCGGGCGTGCCCCCAGCGGTCGTCCATGCGGCCCCTGCACCGACTGCCGCAGCAGCAGTTTCGACGGACAGGGCGCCGCCTCCGAGTATCAGCGCCAGCATTACGCCCGCGTGAATCCGGGTCGGCCGTGCGCTTGAGCGATGAAGCTGCTCTCTGTTAAAACAAAGCATTTTTGTGACTGTCATATAATGTTTTCCTCGCGATAATGTAAGTGATACGCGTCTAATTTAATCTCGTTTTATTCCCCTTTTTGGGAAATCCATCACATTTCATGACTCCATCACATTGCCATCATATTTCATATAACTGTCACATTTCCTGTAAACCTTGGGTTACAACGAGGTGTCGCGATTTTCGCCCGATGTCACGTCGAAAATATTTTTAGAAAAAGCAGGTTTTATTGCTGGCGAATAAGTCGGCAACGCAGTGTTTGCCGCATCAAGTCATAATGGTCATAGGGGAAGGTGGCATTTATCGTCTACGGAACAATAGCGTTCGCCGGATGAACCCAAGTCGACGAAGGCAAAGCGTATCGCCACAATGTGCGTCCATTTTAATGACTGGAATGGTTTGCAGCTGCCGGTACTCCCATAAGGTGCAACGGCTTCAATCCGATAACGATCCAAGGAGTTCAACTTTAGGTAACGATTTTGGCCTTCAACGTGTTCCGGCCAAACTGAAAGCGGGTGGGCAATTCGCCTTATGTAACCGTCATTGACAGGGTGGGAACTGATGCCGACGCCTCCAAGACGTAACTCCTTACTTCCCCCTATTGATTGACATCGGCACTGCCTTATCTATAAGCGCTGGAATTTTTAGTGGTTACTGATTCGGGTGATTTACAATTTGACTCTAACGGTTCGTTTTTTTGAATCAAATTAGCCATAATAATCTCTTTAGCCTGGGTTTCCGCATCGGCGAGTTCATCAACATAGATGTCGGTCTCATACTCCGGGGTGGAAACTGCCGCCAGTGAAGCGCCCAGAGGCTGTTCCGATTCCTTGACGTTGATTGAGGTCACGGTGGAGAGTCCGGGGCGAAGCGGGTTTTTCAGTATTTCATCTTTCTGCAATCCGATACGTACAGGCACGCGCTCCACGATATGAATAAAATTTCCTACGGCGTTGTTTGGCGGCAATAAAGCAAAAACACTGCCGGTACCCGGTACTAAACCTTCTACCGTACCATGATAGATGTGGCTCTCTCCGTATAGATCGACGGTAATCTCCGCCTGCTGGCCGGGCCGTATCTGCTCCAGTTCGGTCTCACGCAAGTTCGCCTCTACCCAGAGGTGCTCCAAGGGAACCAGCGTCATTAGCGGATCACCGGGCTGAACCCGGTTTCCGACCTGGACTTTGCGCAAGGACACATAGCCTGAAACAGGCGCATGGATTTGCTGCCGAGAATATTCAAGATAGGCGGCGATGAATCTAAACTTAGCCGCTTCCACGTCCGGGTGCAGAATTTTACTGGTGCCTTCCACTTTCGCTTCTATGGCCTTGAGTTCCGCCTCGGCTTCCCGCATCTCGGCTTCGAGGGCCGTCATCTGATCTTCGGCATTTTGCATAACCTGCTCGGATACTGACCCGGTTGGAACCGCCTGCCGTAATCGAAGCACGTCATGGCGCACTTGGGCTAACCGGGCCGAACGGGCAATAAGTTTTTGACATATTTGTTGACGCGTGGAATAAACTGCTCCAATCTCGCGTACTACCTGCCCCAGCTCGCCCCTACTCTGGCCTAAGGCGGTCTGAGCACGATGCTCATCAAGACGAACCAGCAGGTCTCCCTTGTTCACATATTGACTTTCCTCGACCAAAACCTGGGTGACAATACCTGTTGCATCGGCTTCCACGGGAATGAGATTGCCGGCGACGAAGGCATTGTGGCTTACAACCCAGAAACGGCTGTAGAACCACCAATAACCGCCATAAGTCAAAGCACCTACAATCAGCACCAGCATAACTATCATCAGATAGCGATTCCGGCGGGCACGAATAATCCTGGAATGAGTTGTCATAGATATTTATATGGGTTATGCCGGATTTTATTTTCGATTCGCATCCATTCCCCAAAGGCTTCCATTAACATTAAATCCACCATGGCAACCAACTAGGATGCTCTTGTTCGGGTTTCTGTTGAGTAGTCTGAAGATCGTTGACGTACCCTCCTCCCAACGCTTCCATCAAATCCACCATGGCAACCAGCTGATCAGCTTCCAAAGTCTTCAAGGCGTATTCCTGATCCAGCACGGCGTGCTGGTGTGTCAGCATCGCCCGGCGATCGTCCAGGCCGCTGCGAAAACGCACTTGGGCGAGCCCCAAGTCTTCATGTTGCGCAGATAGCAAGCGGCCGTGTGCTTCGAGGATGGAGCGTGTCTCCCGCCAACGACTCAGACTATCAGCCACCTCCTGTACAGCGCGTAACAAAGTTTCATTATAAAGCTCCACGGCCCCATCGTACTCGGCCCGTTGCGCCGATAACTCCCCGCGTAGGCGTCCACCTTCGAACAAAGGGAGTCGCAGACCCGGTGCAACCCCGTAGGAAAAACTGGAACCTGAAAACAGAAGATTGGCCAGTGAGCTCCCTCCCTTTGTCAACCTGAGGGCATTCAAGCCGGCAAATGCAGCCAGATCGATGGTGGGCAGAAAGCTGGCTTTAGCTACCTCGACCCGTTGCGCCGCCGCCTCGGCCCGGTGCAGGGCCGAGGCGAGATCCGGCCGGTGGCTGAGCAGCTCCAGCGGAAGCTTCGCAGGCAATCGAATCCTTTCCGGGCTAATCGCCGTGTCGATGAACAGGTTTTGCGTCGAATCAGGCCCTTTACCGATCAGCCGGGCCAGCAGGTTCCGCTGAAGGTCCAACTGATCCCGTAGACCGGCTTCACGCTTATTTAGCTGCTCTAATTCTATAGTGGCTTGCTTCCCCGGTTCGGCAGAATCCAGACCTAACCGTAGCCGGGTCTCATCCATGCTGAGCAAGTTACGCCGCAACTCAATCATGGCATGCACCAGATCGAGCTGCTGGCGCAGCGCCCTCCCGTGTATATAAGACCGCGCAATTGTGCCAGTCAACTGAAGCAGAACTTCGGCCTGTTCTGTTTTCTCGGCGGCCGCCTCGCCCAGCGCCGCTTCCAGCGCAGCGCGATTTTTTCCCCAGAAATCAAATTCATAGCGCAAACTCAAGG
>JAQTLI010000292.1 GCA_028714995.1 Methylobacter sp.
CAAATCTTGAGCAAAGGTGTTGTGCTTTTACTTGTCATTTTATGAGCTAGGCGGGTTTTGATGTCCAATAAATTAATGCCTGATGCAATCAACATTAAGGTAAAAACGGGTAAAAACATTTCAAGATGCATGCGCGGCTCGTAACAAATAATTAAGAGTTATGGAGGGATGATAATAATTTATGACTAATTTGATAGGAATATTATATTGGAAACGTCGCGGCTATGCGTCAATAAATATCGGGATTTCCCTTGTTCGACCGTGACAGGTCGAGTACTTTTGAGTCGTTCTGTGGTGAAAATATTTCTTCCTGGAATAGGGAACTTTGCGTTTTTTAAGGTTTTACTTGGGAGACTGATTTTATATGTTTTGTGCGTTCTTTAAGTTGTTGCAATATTTCGATGCCTTTCATTCGTTGTAACCGGATGATTTTCAGTTCTGTTTGATATTGCTTTATTAAGCAATCATCTTCAGCCTGTAACAGGGAGTGAGCGATTTTTCGCTCTTTTTTCTTGAGCTTAATCAAGATTTTTTTTAATTCCTTGATATGTTGTCTTTTTTTGTGGTTGTCTGTGTCAAAAAAGGCTTGTAACTTGTGGAGTAACTTTTCTTTTTTCATGGCTAGTTGATTGGCAGATATATGAGGTTTTATTGAGTATAACTGCGTTTAGTTGAACGATGCACGGATGATTTGAGATTTGAGTTATTGCGTATCCATTGTATGAATAACATCTTTAATTTCTGCGTCATTCAGTGTTAATTGTTGTTCAGCTTTGGCTGCGCCGGTGTAACTGCGTATAAACAGCGTTTCGGCAGTTTTTAGCAGGTTTTTCTTGATGTGGCGCATATAGGCGCTGTCATTGATTAAAGACGAACCGTTTTCAGGCGTTATTTTTTGTTCTCTGATTAATGTTTCAATGGTGCGATTCATTTGCATATCGTCGTCTTCAATGGTTGCTTTTAGAGCATCCAACGATAACAACGGCAATTCATTTTCTTCAATTTTGTGCCTGAAGTTTTCAATTTGCTGGAGGTGTAAGACTATCTGGTAAGCAATTTTTTTATATTCATCTATGGTGGCTTGATTCGTTGATACCCGGAATCGAGTCCAGTTTTTTTGTAAGTGCTTGGTGTCTTTAATGGCCTCTACAAGATTTTGGTTAGCATCACGCAACCAGGAAAGTTGAGAAGATTGCTCCATTTCCCATGAGAATCTGGCCTGACTG
The DNA here is from genome assembly GCA_028714995.1 of Methylobacter sp. GTDB lineage: Bacteria > Pseudomonadota > Gammaproteobacteria > Methylococcales > Methylomonadaceae > Methylobacter_A. The sequence goes on from JAQTLI010000292.1 coordinate 1,227, forward strand.
ATAAAGGCAATGATGGCGCTGTATATGCCCTTTATCCTCTTTTCATAGTTGGCATCAATATCGTAGTCAATTGGATCGTTATTTTGCGCTATGAGTTGCTTGATGGAGGTGCTATCTGAGAGGAGGTCGCGTTTATGTAAGCCGAAAGTATGCAGAATAATATGGATGGCATTTTCATATAAATGAATGCTTTCCAGTCTGACCGACTCAACTACCGTTTCAGGGAAATTCATGGCCGATGAGTCCAGGTATTTTGGCTGAAAAATATTTGAACGTTTTTCTAATAATATTTTTTCAATTAAGGTAGCGATCTGATTAATAAACGGCAACAGCATGATAATGGCTGTAAGATTAAACAGGCTATGGAACGTTGCCAGTTTCAGGGCGTTGTCCTTGATGGAAATTCCTAAACCTGTGCTGATTATGTCAACAGCAATGGTGAATTGTTTAATAAAAAGCAATACAAAGATTCCGGTAAATAGGTTAATTAACAGATGTGAGCCTGCCAGGCGTTTACCCTGAATTTTTGCGCCAACAGAAGCAATGATCGCTGTGGCAGTTGTGCCGATATTGGCGCCTATTACCAGCGCCAGCGCATTGTCATAAGTAATTTGATGTACAGAAACTGCAGTAATGGTTAATAGCATGGTGGCATGGCTGGATTGCATGATAACGGTGACGATGATCCCTATGGCGGTGTAGATCAGCAGTCCTTTGATACCAGGCATGGCGTAATTTGCCAGGTTTATGTTATTTCCGACGTGTTCAAAACTTTCCTTCATGTATTGTATGCCAAGGAGCAGAAAGCCAAGGCCGGTCAGGATATAGCCTATGCCTTTTAACTGTTTACCACCCTGAAAAATGCATAAAACGCCAAAAACCAGCAGGGGCATGGCGTAGGTGGCAATATTAACTTTCAGCCCCAGACCGGCGATTAGCCATGCGCCGGTAGTCGTGCCCAGATTGGAGCCAAAAATAATGCCGATACCGGCGACCAAATCAAGCAAGCCCGCGCTCAAGAATGAAATGGTGATGACTGAGACCAAGCCGCTGGATTGCATCAAGGTAGCTGATACAAAGCCAAAGCCGAAGCTTTTCCAGGTGGAATCAGTGGTTTTTTGCAGTATTCGCTCCAGTACGCCGCCGGTAAAGGCTTTAAATCCTTGCTCCAGAGACAGCATGCCGAACAGGAAAATTGAGATACCTGCCGCGATGCCTTTGAATGTATCGCTTAGCCAAAAGCCGTAAGACAATAGCGGAATAACAATCAGCAAAAGGGCTTTGTGCATGGTTATTTAGAAAAATTATTTAAATAAAAGGCGATTGACTGTTCGCCCAAACAAGCTAGATAGGCGGTTGCTTAGCGCCCGCTAATGTGACTTGCACGCTATCGCCGATAGTCAATTGACCGCATTGATTATGCAGGGCATTTTGTCCAAAATAAACTTTATTTTGCCATTTTCTGGTACGGTTGAGGGTGATGAGTGGTTCTTTGCCTGTTTGGGCGGTTTCAGGGTCGATTGTCGGAACGGAACACCGGGAGCAGGGTTTAGGGAGCCTGAAATCTATACCGTCAATGCGGATTTCGCGCCAGCTGTCTTCTTCATAGGCGGGGCAGCCGGAAATAACCAGGTTAGGCCTGAAACGGGCCATCGGTAAATTCAGCTGCATTTCATGATTCAATGCAGCCAGTGAGTTTTCTGAAATGATCAGGAATGGAAAGCCATCAGAAAATGCCACCTTGTCCGCAGGATTGGCATAATGGGGATCAACCGGTCGAATGACTTCATTGGGCTGGTAAACCAGTCGGCAATCAAGTTTTAAAAAATCGCTCAGCCATTGGTCGGCTTCCGGCGATACGCTGCGGGCATCGCACTGGTCATGCCAAATGGTGCTGTTAATGGTTTGTCCGTCAGCAGGTTCAAGAGGCAGGGGTAGATCATCCATGCCCTGTGCAGACAGGACCAGGTTTTTATCGGTGAGTGCGGTTTTAATTAAAGCCATTTTCGGCAGCTTCCGCTGGCTAAGAAATTGCCGGTTAATGTCGATGATCATCCATTTTCTGTCGTACTGAAAGCCTTTTTCAGTGACAGGCCAGCTATTGGCGCTAATACCTGCTAAAGATTTTACAGGGTAGACAAATATCCCGCTTAATATAAATTGTGTCATTCAGGGCAGAGGGCTGTAGTGTTAACCTAATAATAATTTAATTGTGCTGGAGAATACCTTGCTGTGGATTCCCAGTAACCGAATTGTTTTGAGATTGATTTGTAGTTTCTGGGCTTGGACGCTATTCTCTGGTCGTGTTTGTAACAGAGCCAACTTCTATTTTTATACCCCGTCAATTTCCATAAAGCCATAATTAAATGTTAATAGATTGTATGTCCTAAAGTGGATTTAATACACTTACGAAATAGTTATTATTAATAAGCTCCCGAATGCGCTCACATCTAGCGCTATTTTTATTGACGCTGAGCTTTTTGTCAGACAAAGTCAATTTCCATTAATGCTGATGTTGATTAATTTAATCAGGAATCCCCGCTTCAGAACCGGTCATTTGAACTCGCAGGCGAGTATTGCAGTTTTCTCAAATTTAACGAACAGAGATAACGCAAGCAATTCCAGAATAAAGTCACTTGGTTCATTAATTCGGTTGTGATAAAACATAAATGCTACTTTTAATAAACTTTGCCGAAAAACTAAAAATACTTGATGAATCCGTTAGAATTAACGCTAATGTATTTTATTAGTGCCAGGAAATGATGCGATCAATTCAGATAACTTTTAAGGTTTTGTTTATTATTCAGTTGCTTGCTGCGAGTCTTGTTGATGTTGAGGCTAAGCAGGTGATCAATATTGCTTATTTGACCCAGGAGCAGGAAGCCCCTCCAGCGTTGTCTAATATGGATCCTTTTATCAAAAATAAGGGGGAACCCGGAGCAGAGCTGGCAATTATCGACAATAATACGACTGGGCAATTTACCGGGCAGCAATTTGTGCTGAAGAAATTCATTGTGCCGCTAGACGGCAATGTTGTTGATGTATTCAACAAAAATATCGGTGATCAATACCAGCTTGTTGTTGTTAACTTGCCTGCCGATCACACAATCAACATTGCAGATTTACCTGCTGCAAAACAGAAATTGTTATTTGATGTAGCGACAGTCGATGACGCTTTGCGCAACGAGCAATGCCGCAGTAATATTTTGCATATCCTGCCCAGCAGGGCAATGCGTGCCGATGCCTTGGCGCAATATATGATGAAAAAACGCTGGACCAAGTGGTTTTTGGTTGTTGGGGCTACCCAGGAAGATCGGCTGTTTGCTGATGCGATCAGGCGGGCAGCCAAGCGTTTCGGTATAAAAATAGTTGAGGAAAAAACCTGGGAGCATACCT
>JAQTLI010000293.1 GCA_028714995.1 Methylobacter sp.
TGAACACCGATTCTGGAAAATCCAAAAAAGTGTTCAGCTTGAAACCAGAATCAGTGTTCAAGTTAAATCAGAATAGGTGTTCAGATTGATCCAGAATGAGTGTTCAGGTTGAGCCAGAATATGCACAATCACAGGAACAACAAGTCCATCGGGAAATAGATAGAGCCTAAAACATCCATATTATTACTTAAACGGAACAAGGTAAGCCCCACGAGTTGCCAGTAATGGCAGGAGAACCGCAAGGTAATCTGTTGACTTAGGGGGTAGAAGAGAGCGAGAGAAAGCGAATGGTCAAGCCGTAATGGCATGGACATAGGAATTGAGCAGCAGTGCGACATCATTCCACAGGAAACTGGGCAGACTTCTCGCATGGTCTTTCTTCACAAGAAAGTTTGAAATTAATCTTTAAAGAGGAAAAGCTGATGACAACTACAGCAATGAAAATTGATGAAGTGGGAGCATCCTCCGGCATGATTGAGCATTGGCACGATATTAAATGGGTCGAATGTCACAAAAATGTTAAGAGACTGCAAGCGCGTATTGTGAAGGCTACTGCGGAAGGCCGTTGGGGGAAAGTTAAGAATCTCCAGCGAATACTAACGCACTCATTTTCTGCAAAAGCAATCGCAGTAAAACGAGTAACTGAAAATAAAGGCAAAAGAACTTCTGGTGTAGACGGGGAAACTTGGAACACACCGGAATCCAAAATCAAAGCTATAGATAGTCTGAAAAGGAGAGGATACAAGTCTTCACCACTGAGACGTGTTGAGATACCAAAGAAAAACGGTAAGAAAAGGAAACTTGGAATTCCAACCATGAAGGATAGAGCCATGCAAGCATTACATCTGCTAGCTCTTGAACCTGTGACGGAAACAACGGGTGACCCTAACTCTTACGGTTTTCGACCAGAAAGATCCACGGCTGATGCCAGAGAACAAGGGTTTAAAGCCTTAGCCATTAAGCAAAGCGCAGCATGGGTTCTGGAAGCCGATATAAAAGGGTGTTTCGACAACATTTCTCATGAATGGCTATTGGAAAACATTCCCCTAGACCGAAAAGTTCTAAAGGAATGGCTAAAAGCGAGAGTTATCTACAATGGAGAATTCACCGAAACAGAAACAGGTACGCCACAAGGTGGAATCATTTCCCCTACACTGGCAAACCTGGCTTTAGATGGCCTTGAAAAAATGCTTAACCAAAACTTCAAAATCCCGCAATATCGGGAATCTGGAGAAAGGAAATCTAAAAATCCAAAAGTGAACCTCATCAGATATGCGGACGACTTCATCATAACAGGAGCTTCGAAAGAACTACTGGAAAATGAAGTTAAACCGTTAGTTGAAAATTTCCTCAAGGAAAGAGGTCTGGAATTATCACCTGAAAAAACCAAAATCACTCATATAGAGGACGGCTTTAACTTTTTAGGTTGGAATTTCAGAAAATACGATTCGAAACTTCTTATTAAACCTTCCAAAGAAAGCATAAAAGGCATTCTGGATAAGGTGAAAAGAATTTTGGATAGTAACAAAACCGCCAAACCCGAAAATGTTATCAACCTGTTGAACCCTGTAATAACAGGATGGGCGAATTATCATAAAGGTACGGTGGCAAAGGAAAGCTTCAACTACGTAGATTACCAAATTTGGACAAAAGCCTGGAAATGGGCAGTAAGAAGACACCCCAATAAAGGAAAGCTCTGGATTAAAGATAAATACTTTAAGACAGTAGACAACCGGAACTGGGTCTTCTCTGGGGAAAATCAAGGTGAGCACTCGACAAGGTTGGCATCAATGTCAGCGGTTCCTATCGAACGGCACATCAAGATTCAAGCGGACAGTAATCCTTATGACCCAAAATACGAACAGTATTTTGAAAAAAGACTTCACGTCAAAATGACAAAGGGTCAGGTCGGAAAGACGAAACTCGCGAAATTATGGGTTCAACAGAAGGGAATATGTCCGGTCTGCAAAATGCGAATCGACGATGTGGAGAACATAAACATTCACCACATCACAGAAAAAGCGAAAGGCGGCAAAGATATAAACTCCAATCTGTTGATACTGCACCCTAACTGTCACAGAAAGGTTCACAGCCGAAATTTGAAAGTTAGTAAGCCGGATTGGGAAAACGATCTTTGAAAGGCTTGAGCCGTGTGAAGGGAAACTTTCACGCACGGTTCTTAGGGGAGGGAAAGACAGTAATGCCTTTTCCTTACCCGATAACAATGGCTCTGGCTTTACCAAGCAATTGGAAATCAGAAAGGCAATAACGGCATTTTGCGAGCAAACCGGTATTAAAAAAGTTTGGTTGAGTCGTAAAAGAAAGTCCACTACTGTTGGCGTGTCAGATGAAGGCGAACCGGTTTGGGAAGAATCTTTGGACTGGTCAGATTTAGGAATTTGTTATTTCGATCTGAGCAAGGCCATTGATCAAGCTAAACCAGAGATTGCGCGGCTGGAAACAATCGTCGATCCTTCGCCCGATAATTCATCCGGCCTAAAATTAATCGTCGAAATAGAAGGTCAGGAAACTGATGATTTGCAATTGGCCTTAAAAGAAGTCTCTCGTCTTGTATTCGAGGATTTCAAGACAGGCTTTGATCGCAATGAAACGGGCTCTTACTGGTTTTCAATTGAGGGTGTAAGAATTTTTGTGTAAACGGTCATTTGGCGGGAAACTGTCACCACTTAGCAAGGAGTAGAAATGACCTTAAGCAACGAATTGATCGACAGCCTGCTGGCTGATTACAAGAAACCTGAAGACCTGATTGGTGAACACGGTATCTTAAAGCAACTGACCAAGAGGTTGATGGAGCGAGCTCTTGAAGTCGAGCTGGCTGAACACCTTGGTCACAGCAGACATAAACCGGTTGTCAATCCGGCTGGCAACACTCGTAACGGTAAAAGTAAAAAGACCCTTAAGGGGGAGTTCGGTGAGCTGCCGATTGAAATCCCTCGTGATCGCCATGGCAGCTTCGAGCCGCAGATTATCCCCAAACATCAAACCCGCTGGAACGGTTTCGACGACAAGATTCTGTCGCTGTATGCCCGCGGCATGACGGTGCGGGAGATTCAGGCACATCTCGCCGAAATGTACGGCAGGCACCGAAGTCTCGCCCACGTTGATTTCATCGGTCACCGATGCTGTTATCGAAGACGCCAGGGCATGGCAATCGCGTCCGCTTGATACGGTGTACCCCATCGTCTATCTGGACTGCATCCATATCAAGGTACGTGATGCCGGAACGGTGCGGACGAAGGCCGTCTATCTGGCGTTGGGTCTTAACCTGTCCGGCGAGAAGGAGCTGCTCGGCCTCTGGATTGCCCAAACCGAGGGCGCTAAATTCTGGCTACAGGTGGTGACAGAACTCAAGAATCGTGGCGTACAGGACATCTTTATCGCTTGCGTGGATGGCTTGAAAGGTTTCCCTGAAGCTATCGAAACGGTTTACCCCAAGACTGCGGTTCAGCTTTGCATCGTGCATCTGGTCAGATACAGCCTGAACTACGTTAGCTGGAAACTGCGCAAGGCGGTAGCGGCTGATTTACGTACGATCTATACAGCGGCGACTGTCGAAGAAGCCGGGATGAGGCTGGACGAATTCGAAAGCAAATGGGGGGCTGACTTTCCTAGCATTGTCCAATCCTGGCGACGCAACTGGACACGCGTCATCCCATTCTTTGATTACCCACCAGAAATCCGGCGCATTATTTACACCACTAACGCAATAGAGTCGGTAAACATGAGTCTGCGCAAGATCACCAAGAACAGAGCAGCCTTCCCCAGCGATGAAGCCGTGCTGAAATTGTTTTACTTAGCATTGATGAATATCAGTCAAAAATGGACAATGCCACTCCAAAACTGGAAAGCCGCTCTCAACCGATTTAGTATTATGTTCGAGGATCGGATGCCTATCCGATAATTGAAAAATCCGTTTACACAAAATTCGGGACACCCTCTTTCAATTGACTAATTAGCCTTACTTTACCTTACCCACGCGGGAAAATTCATTTTCCCACTGGGACAATTGTTTTTCCCGCTTTTTACTTTTCAAAGCAGGAGAAACATCATGACTACATTTTTTCAAAAGAAAGTTGACCGTCGCAGCCGTTCCGCAATGGTAGATTTTTTACAAGGGCATTTTCGTTACGACACCATGAGTTCTTGGAATCATTTATCGTCCTATGCCAATAACGTCAAGTTTCATCGCCTTGGTTTGTCGTCTTCACAGGATGATAAGGCTTACGAATTACTGGGTGTTGATTATTGGGATGACCTTAGAAGTCCTATTGACGACTTTACTTATGAGCAAGGTCATCGTTATACCATTGGTTCAAATGGACGTTCTAGCGGTTATCTGGTTTTGCATGATTCTCATCTGGAACTCACCGGACATCTTAGTTACTGTCCTACCTGTTCTCATCGGAACTTCAAAAAAGTGCCGCCGGTAACTTTTCAGGACAATAACGAAGAAGTTATTGCTCAAGAAATACTCAAAAGCCAGAATTCTTGGCTACCTAAAGTATATCTTGGGCAATCTACAATTCAGGACTTGTCCATTTCAGATGATG
>JAQTLI010000294.1 GCA_028714995.1 Methylobacter sp.
TCCGGGCGTCAGCATTTATATGGTTGAGGCGTCGCCTCAACAACTGATTAACAAACTGCACACGCGCAAGGCGGACATCGCCATCTGCACCGAGAAAGTCGGCGAAGATAGCGATTTGGTCGTCAAGCCCTGCTATGAATGGCATCATGCCGTGGTGGTGCCGCAAAATCATCCATTGAGCGTAGGTGAAATTTCTCTTGAACGACTCGTCTCTTATCCCATCCTTACCTACAGCTTTGGATTTACCGGACGGTCAAATATCGAGACCGCATTTAATAACGCCGGCATGGAACCGGATATTGTTCTGGCAGCCGCCGATACCGACGTGATCAAGACTTATGTCCGCTTGGGGATGGGGGTCGGCATTATTGCCGGCATGGCGTATGACCCCGTGATGGATCATGATCTGGTTGTGCGGGATTTATCGCATCTCATTCCCAGCTCAAGAACCAAGATCGCTTATTTAAAGAATAACTACTTGCCTTTATATAGCCAGCACTTTATCGAAGAATTGCTGGTCGCTGCTAAAGAACTACGTGCTACTAAGAAGTCACTGCCATTAAGTTAAGCCGAAAATAGTTATGGTCATATATTGTGGGTGCGAATTCGTTCGCGCCCACTAAAGAAAATTCTATGACTTAATCGATCAAGGAAAAAACCATGGAACGACCGCAACCCATCAGCTTCGGCGGTCCTGCCGGGCAAATCGCCATCATGCATCAGGATTTAGTCGAGAAGAAACGCTGGATTTCAGAAAAGCGTTTCCTGCATGCGCTTAATTACTGCATGTTATTGCTAGGGCCTGAAGCGCAGCAACTTGCGGTTTATCTCGGCTGCCTGATGCATCGCACCTGGGGCGGCGTGGTCGCCGGGCTGTTGTTTATTCTGCCGTCGCTGTTCCTGTTGATCCTGCTAAGCTGGATCTATCTGGCCTACGGTCATGTACCTGTCGTGGCCGGTATGCTTTACGGTATCAACCCCGCCGTTACCGCCATCGTGCTGTTCGCTGCGTATCGCATCGGCTCGCGGGCTTTAAAAAAACGGGCTGCTGTGGACTTTGGCGGCGCTGGCCTTTCTCGCCATCTTCGTATTGCATGCACCTTTTCCATTGATCGTATTGATCGCAGCCTGTCTTGGAGCCATTGGCGGGCGCATCGTCCCTAACAAATTTACTGTAGGCGGAGGACATGGCGCAGCCAAACAAAGCTATGGCCCCGCCCTGATCGATGACGACACACCTATTCCCGAACATGCCCTTTTCCGTTGGGCGCACCTGCTTAAACTCGCGGCGGCGGGATTGAACTTGTGGGGCGGCGTTATGGGATTCTTGTGCGGGCAGTACGGCTGGAACGGCGCGCTGACGCAAATGGGCTGGTTTTTCACCAAGGCGGCGCTGCTGACTTTCGGCGGCGCCTATGCGGTATTGCCTTATGTGTACCAAGGTGCGGTGGAACATTATCATTGGCTAAGCGCCACACAAATGATCGATGGCCTGGCGCTGGGTGAAACTACGCCCGGCCCGCTGATTATGATCGTCACTTTCGTTGGATTTCTGGGAGGCTGGAGCCAGTTGCCGTTCGGCTCGAATGCGTTATTAATGGCCGGTATGGTCGCTGCAGTTGTGGTCACTTATTTCACCTTCCTGCCCAGTTTTTTGTTTATCTTGGCAGGCGGCCCTTTGGTGGAGTCCACTCACGGCAACTTAAAATTCACCGCGCCACTGTCGGCGATTACCGCTACCGTGGTGGGTGTGATTCTAAACCTTGCCGCGCTGATTGCGGCGGCGGCATTACTGGCATTGTTCCGATTCAAGGCGGGAGTCATCCCGGTCATCGGCGCCTGCGGCGCGGCGGGACTGTTGCTGTTGTTCGTCAAGCCCTGGCTGATTCAGCAAGGAATTTTCTTATGAATTGGTTGACCTTAAACTAGTATTTTGTGCCACGTATTGTTAGGTTTTATCGTCAAACAGGCCATGGTTTATATTTACTTTAAAGTCTCTTGGTTCAATCAAACGCGCTGATCTATTTGCTACAAGAAGATCTCCAGTACAAGCCACATAAGCACCTGATTCATGTGCATGAACAGCCTTCCAATAATCCTCCATGCACAATTGGACTGAAATATTTTTTCCTGAACTATTCACAAGTGAGTTTACAGTTATCATGCCAAAATCATCTTCTGGTTGATGTTTCATTCCAGTCACAACGCCAGAAACAACATATCCGTTGATAACAAAGTTACCTTTATAATATTCTGATGCGCGTTCAAGGACTGGCACCTGTAATGGAGTAAAGCTATGCTGAGTTGATATGTCTTGATTTTCACACTCAGCACCAGCCGCCTGAATTGAAATAACAAAGTTTCTAGCCTTTGATGATCCACTTAATCCGATGAGAGCGTCACATAAATTTGCACTAACTCCGCATAAAACAACTTCCTCAAAATGGAATATGTCTCCAGTCTCAGCATATTTGTTAATTGCATTGCTTATTGCATTAAGGCTTCTTGCCAAATTGGTGGTTACGGATCTTGTTAGAGATGTCTGATTAGCATCATTTTGATTTTGAGATTGTATTTGAATAGGTGATATCAAGCTGATCACAAAACTTCCTATCTCCGTTTGCCCCAATCTTAATTGCTCTAGATAATCTTGAGCTTCTTTTGAGCGATTTCCAGAGAAGTATCTTTGCTTTTTAAATGTCGACAGCGTTGAGGCAACAAGCAATTCTCTCGCTTTCTCTACTAATAAAACACCATCGTCAAGTGGTATTGTTCCCCCTTCGACATCTGTATGAACTACTCTTATTTTTACTAAATCCGCATAAAGGTTAAGAATGTCTTCTACAATCCTAATGGCATTTCTTTTTTCAAATTCTACTAGCGTGTCTATGGCCTCTTTAATTCGTTGAGTAAATCCTCTAGTCGCTTTAGTCGTAGGCTGAATTATTTCATTTTCATAATTGCTTTCTTCAGGACGGTGCCAAATAATAGCTTGATCTCCAATTTTTCCATCTATTATCCAGCCCTTATTTTTTAAGTATCCAGTAAATTGATTTCGAGAAATTTCTTTTATTAATTGCTGTAGTTGTAAATTGCTCATGCAACCCCCCAAACACTAGCCATTTCCATTAGGGTACGCATACTTTTAGATGTTAAAAGTTGAGATTTGGGTATGATTATCGAAATATTGGTAGTATTCGGCTTGTCTGGAAAGTCTTTGATGGACATCCAATAACAGCAGTGCTTTACTGTTACAAAATCTTGTTCGTGGGTGAGCCAGTCTTCACAGTCTTCGGGTACAACAAGTACAAACAAATACCTTGGACAAACTAGATCATCGCCACGCAGATCATTGTAGTTCTTAATAGGAAGAGTGAATTTCAGTATGCTTGGGTCATCATTATCTTTAGCCGTGCATTTTAACTGCACTTCTAGCTGTGGATTCCTGATCGGAGAAGAAAAACCTTTACCCTTAAGGATAATATCTACACTATCGTCATCAACGTCAGGTATAGCAGTTCTAAAGCCAACTTGAGCAGCAATAGCTTTTACATATGCTCTGCTGAAGAGTTCTTTTTTTTGATTCTTTTCCATAAGTTACGATTTTTCCAAGGAATCTAAAGCTTAAAGCAAGGGGCTGGGAGCAAAGTCCTAAAATTTTATGATACCAAAAGACCAAAATCGGGGAATCGCTATTTTCATTGTAAGCTTGTTTTGAGCATCCCTGGGCCATAGTTTTCATGGTCATCCTTTAGTGCGGGAGATTTAATATATGACGGATAAGCTCATCATTGACGGTTCCCACGGCGAAGGCGGCGGGCAGATCCTGCGCAGCACGCTGAGCTTAGCTGCTATAACCGGTCGTCCGGTGCGCATAGAGAACCTCCGCGCGAACAGGAAAAAGCCGGGGCTGGCGGCGCAGCATCTCACTTCGGTGCGGGCGGCGGCGATGCTTTGCGATGCCGAAATGAAGGGCGCTGAACTCGGCTCGCAAACGTTGCAATTCATCCCTCGCAAACCGGTTCGGGCCGGCGATTACTTCCTGGACGTGTGTCAGGCACGGGAAGGCGGCAGCGCCGGCGCGGTCATGCTGGTGCTGCAAACCCTGCTGCCGCCGCTGGCGCTGGCTTCGGGTGTATCCACCGTCATTTTGCGCGGCGGCACGCACGTTGACATGAGCCCTTCCTACGATTATGTGCACGATGTCTGGCTACCCACGCTTGCCCGGATGGGGATGCATGCCGAGCTTTCCCTCGTACGATCCGGCTGGTTCCCGGTGGGGCGAGGAGAAGTGAGGCTGCGAATCGCGGGATCGGGGGAACTACTTCCCCTACGTCTGGAACATCGCGGCCCGTTGCATGCGGTTACGGGACGCGCTCTGGCCGCCAACCTGCCCGCCCATATTTGCGAACGTATGGCTGCTCATGCGCGCGATCTTCTAGAGCAGGCCGGAATGGCGACGGAAATCGAAGCAGTCGTTTTGGAATCGGCCTGCCCCGGTGCCGGCTTGTATTTGACTGCTCATTACGAAAACAGCCTGGCCGGCTTCGGCGCCCAAGGGAAACGT
>JAQTLI010000295.1 GCA_028714995.1 Methylobacter sp.
AGACAAACGGCCGATCCCGAGCCCAAGCACCGGAAGGCAGGCCTGGATGGCGATAGTCACACGCATCGCATCGGTGAGTTGGAGCTCCTGAGCGCCGAAAAACCTTTTTTCATGCAAAAACAGCGTACTCAGTTCCCGCAAGTGTGCTTTCTCAACCGCAGTCATACCCTGCAAAGGGGCTAGTTTTTCGGCAACTTCTGTCCACAGGACATGCGCAATAGCATGGCGATGCAGAATGTATCGAATACGTGCGCGTTTAAAAAAATTCATTGTCGATCAAATCCTGATTTTGTTATTCAACGACGAATTTTTGCCAGCTAACGGCGTCAAAATTAATCGGTAAAATTTACTACGATATTGCTCTATGATATTTATTTTTTTACATGATCTGGTAAAAACAGATGCTGAAAACGATAAATAATGAACGCTGTTTTACAACTTGAATCATTCGACTTCAATTTCACCCCTATGCGCCCCCTATGTACACAAGACAAGATAAAAGGGTTGAGCATTAAATAGCTCAACCCTCCTCCGGCCTTATGGTGTGGGCGTCAGAAGAACTTCGGCAGCTTGCTGGGCCATAATGTCATGAACAACTTTGGTGGGGTGTATCCCATCCCAAAACAAATAAGTATCAGGTTTTTCGCATTGGAACGGCGCAACATTCGGCGTCACACAAGCATCTTCGGTATTTACAATTCCAAACGAGGCTGGATTTTCAATAATCTTATTAAGCAACTTATAAAGATTCAGCGTCCGCACATCAACTTCAGGCAAAAGGTTCAAATTATCTTGCAACTGTGCCAAACCTGAATTAAAAACTCCGGACAAATAATTTGCAGCAGCGGCAGTACCAGGATACATAGCATCAAGCTTTCTGACAGCAGGCGTTTTTCCAATAGCCGGCACATTGACCAATAGAAAATTTCTAGCGCCTTGGCCATAAAGCGTTTGGATGGTGTTTCCAATATTAGTGAGTGCAGCAGTAATTACTGGCACTGGATCTTGGCCAACCGCTAATCCGGCTAAGGCATCCCGAACATCATTTCCGCCTATTTCAAGCACAACTAAAGTGTTAGCGGATGTCGCCGAAAAGTGTCTCTGATATTCATCCAACTGATCTGCCAAATTGAAGCGGCAAGGAAAATCTGAAGCACGAGCACCACCCACTGCATAATTACTAGCCTGTGTCCCTGGATTCCTTAAGGCAGGCAGCACATTACCAGACAAGCCTTTGCCGCGCGCAAACTGCTCTATCCAGGTAGCGCCATTGGTCTCATGATGCCCGCCTTTAGCATAGCTGCCGTCTGGTATCAGCAATTCGTCCAAAGCATCATAGGGAGGCACATTGGCAGGGGAACCCATTTTCGCAATGCACTCTTCACTAAAGCCAAATGAAGCAGGGTCAGAGAGCAAAACGAATGCATTACCCGAGTCGCTTAAGCTGGAGCCAAATACCACGATTCTTTCAATCTGATTATTTTGGGCAAAAGATGAGTCTGAAAAAACCAGACATGAAACTGACAAAGCAACGGCTCCAGTAATGTACCGTAAATATTTTGTTGATTGCATAAAAACCTCTTCAAGAATTTTACTGCCTGATTAATTATAAAAGGATGGAAAAAAACTTAGCCTTGATAAACTATTTCACAATCAACAATAAGATTTAATGACATCCCTGTTGCTTTGAGAACAGATTGCTTTCTGATATTTGCCTCAAGCCCTAATGTACCCAATAAACAAAGCGTTCTCAAGTTGTAGTTTGGTTACCAAACCAACATGAAAATACGCATAAAAAATAATTTCCAATCTCTATGGGCGGCTACCCGGTATGAGAGGTGTAAGTTCAAGGTTTTCTGATATAACCATAAAACCTACCTGTAATTTTTGTTATCACCCTCGCCGATAGGAGGCAATCAACATGAACCAGAATGAAGCCAAAGTTAAAGTTTACTACGATGGCGCCTGTCCAAGATGCGTCAAGGACAGACGAACCTATGAAAAACTCGCCGGAAAAGCGGGCGAAGATGTCTGCTGGATCGACATTACCGGCCAGGAAGAGCAACTGCGTAAAATCGGCATCGACCCGCACAAGGCGCTTACCGAGCTGCATGTTCAGGATGAGAATCAACGGATTCTGTCCGAGATGGATGCGTATATCCTGCTGATGAGCAAAGTGCCTTTGTTGAAGCCGCTGGCCTGGCTGATCGGGCTGCCGCTGATTCGCCCGTCGCTCGCCAGAATCTATCACTGGCAGGTCAACCGACGCCTGCACCGTAGCGGACGGTTATGATTAACCTGCCGAGATGCAGGGAATAATTTACATCTGCCGATGCAGGCTTGCCTGACCAAGTTCGCCTCGACGACTTCCTCATAATGGTCTTTAAAGCTTTGCGCCTGCCTACAAACCTTTAGCTATCCGGTTTTAAATCGATAATCTTCTTAGGCGCAAAGCGTTCGTGATGACTGAAACCGAACTGAAACTCATCGCTGCCGCCGCAATCATCGGTGAAAGCAAAATGCCGAAGAACGGATACAGCACACCGGCTGCAACGGGAATGCCGAGGGCGTTGTAAATAAAAGCAAAGAACAGGTTCTGGCGGATATTACTCATGGTAGCCTGACTCAACAGCCGTGACCTGGCGATTCCACGCAGATCGCCTTTGACCAGCGTGACGCCCGCACTTTCCATGGCGACATCGGTGCCTGTACCCATGGCAATACCTACATGCGCCTGCGCCAATGCCGGTGCATCGTTGATACCGTCACCTGCCATTGCCACGATATGGCCTTCGGCCTGCAGCTGTTTAACGATTTCGGTTTTCTGGTCGGGTAATACTTCGGCTTCGACCCGGTCAATGCCGAGTTTATTTGCCACCGCGTTGGCCGTGACTTTGTTGTCGCCGGTTAGCATGACGACTTTTATTCCAGCTTCGTGCAGGGCTTTCAGCGCTTCCGGCGTTGACGTTTTGATGGGATCGGCGACACTGATAAGTCCGCCAAGCTTTCCGTCCACGGCAACAAACATGACGGTCTGTCCTTCCTGACGGAGTTCGTCAGCCTGTTTTTTTAACGGCGTCATGTCGATATTCTGCGCCTCCATTAATTGAGCATTGCCCAGCGCCACCTGGCGGCCTGAAATCCTGCCACTAACACCTTTACCGGTTACCGATTCAAATTGTTCTCCGGCAGCCAGTTTGATGCCTTTTTCTTCAGCACCTTTAACAATGGCGGCGGCAAGCGGGTGTTCGCTGGCTTTTTCCAGGCTTGCGCCGAGAGACAGCACGTCTTCTTCGGAAAAATCCTTGCCGGCTATGACTGACATGAGACGGGGTTTACCCTCTGTCAGCGTGCCGGTTTTGTCGATCACTAACGTATCAATTTTTTCCATGATCTCCAGCGCTTCAGCATTTTTAATCAATACCCCAAGCTGAGCGCCCCTGCCCGTTCCGACCATAATCGACATCGGCGTGGCAAGGCCGAGAGCGCAGGGGCAAGCGATAATAAGTACAGCCACCGCATTGACAATGGCATGAGCCAAACGAGGTTCCGGCCCCCACTGCCACCAGACGATCAATGTAATGATGGCAATGATGACAACGGCCGGCACAAACCAGGCTGCAACCGCATCTGCCAGTTTCTGAATCGGCGCCCGACTGCGCTGTGCTTCGCTGACCATCGTCACGATCCGGGCCAGCAGCGTTTCGCCGCCGACCTTCTCGGCAAGCATCAGCAAGCTGCCGGTGCTGTTGACGGTGGCACCTATCAGCCTATCCCCTTCATTTTTTTCCACCGGAATGGGTTCGCCGGTCATCATGGATTCATCGACACTGCTGTGCCCTTGCTGCACGACACCGTCAACGGGGATCTTTTCACCTGGCCGGACTCGCAATACATCGCCCGGCTGTACCTGTTCAAGGGGAATATCCTCTTCTCTGCCGTCGCCTGTCACCCGGCGCGCTGTTTTCGGCGCCAGCTCCAGCAGCATCTTGATAGCCTGGTTGGTACGGCTTCGCGCCCGTAATTCCAGTACTTGCCCTAATAATACCAATGCAGTAATGACGGCGGCGGCCTCGAAATAGACGGCCACCATGCCCTCGGAGTTGCGCAGGGTTGACGGAAAAATTCCCGGCGCAACCGTTGCTACCACGCTGTAACCCCAGGCGACGCCGATACCCAATGCGATCAGGGTGAACATGTTCAGATTGCGGCTAATGACCGAACGCAAGCCGCGCTGAAAAAACGGCCAGCCGCCCCATAAAACGACCGGTGTGGCTAAAGCAAACTCAAGCCATTGCAACGAGTGAGTCAAGAAGGCACCAGTAATCAAACCCGGCATCAGGTCGTGGGCCATCGCCAAAATGAAGACAGGTATCGACAGCGCAGTGCTGATCCAAAACCTCCGGCTCATATCGGTGAGTTCTTGGTTTTCCTCTTCCTCCCCTGAAACGTCCCGAGGTTCCAGCGCCATGCCGCACTTGGGGCAGGAACCCGGTTCACTGCGGATGATTTCAGGATGCATCGGACACACATATTCGGTATGA
>JAQTLI010000296.1 GCA_028714995.1 Methylobacter sp.
CCCGGCAAAAGATCCTTTATACGTTCCCATTGGTCATCACGCAGAACCATACGCTTCATTATTATTCAAATCCAAATGCTCGCTAAAATACACTAGTGGAGCAGAGAATTAAATATGATTGCGAACACTCCCTAGTTAACGTTCACATTAGCCGGGCTGCGGCGAACGACTCGGTTTTCAAATAACGACGTTGTTCTTCCCCTCCGGTGCAACAATATGGCTACCATTTGTCACTTAAGATGGGGCGTATACCAAAGCTTTTTTTCTTGAATCGGGAATATTAAACCTATTATTTGGTGTGTTTTACGGCAACAAACAAGTAACACCAAAACAAAGTCACGCCTAGTACTGCACCGAAGACATTAGCAGTAACATCATAATAAGAAAACTGCCGAGTTGACGTAAACCAAAGCTGGCAATATTCAAATAATACACCAACAAGGGGAGAAGTCAGTAATACCATAAACGAAACCAACCACAGCGGTTTGTGAGACCTGAATAAGGTCATGAGCAACAAGGACAATACACAATAAGCTGTTGCATGGTCTATCTTATCCCAGGCAATATTGCCGATTGCTAGACTAGAATCTGGTTGTAACCAAGGGTTAAGGCTTAAAAAAGCCAAAATAATCAAATAAATTGATAATACACGCATCATACTTGAGTTCATTCGAATGTCTAAAATGTAAAAAAGCGTCCAAAATTTACCACTATCGGCGTCGGTTTTTCCAGTCAAGAAAAACAGAGTGTGCATTAAAAACAATAAGATAGTAATTAACAGCTGGCAAACTTTGACGCTCTTTTATTGTAAAATTGGCAAATTTTCCACGCTGTTTTAAACTTTAGCGTTTCCCTAAGGCAAGATGGGGCAGGCCTATTATTTTTGGCGATACCTAGCTATGCGCTCAAGCAATAGTCCCGCATGATAAGCGGCATCCGTCGTTTGCTCGAGGACACCCAAAATCTCGGTCCAGTTATTCTCTTCGATCAATGAAAGCACGAGAACTCGACGCTGTTTTTTCCGCCACTCATGATAGATTAAGTCCGCATTTTCTTCGCTCCCCTTAAGCGTCTTACAGCACGCTCTTATGCTTGCCAGCTCAATGTCTGGATACTGCGCTATCTCCATCTGCAGTTTGCCTATCATTGATACCAGGGTAGATAGAATCTCGTGTGCTGCATTCTCGATCTGCCTTGGATGACAGATATCAATAAGTCGAGCAGTATTATTAATCCCATCCGCGATATCATCCAAGCGTTTGGCTAACTGCTCAGTGATATAAATAAATTCGGAGTACGTAAGCAATTCTAGACCGCAGTATGCTTCTGCTGTAAGTCTGTCTCCCTTTTCTTCTAGATGTTTAACCTTCGATATATATTGATCAGGTTCCTCAAGATTTATGAAAAGCTCACTAAGCGCCTTGCTGCACTCTATTGTGTTATCGAGATGCTCCTTGAATATAATCTTTAGGGAGCGTGAATTTGGGCGATCTACATAATCAGCATTCATATTGGCCTCATAAGTCTTATAAAAGAAGTTCCAATCGTGGTATAGGGGTTAACTTAAACCTTAAAATTTCCTATTGTATGGAGTCAGAACTCGCTTGGCACCTCAAAAAATCAGTTTTGAAAAATTCATTCTATCCGGTTCAGTAACTTACAAAGCTGATTGGCTCAGATGTTAATTTGCGAGGAGCATACTTTTTTCAGAAAAGTTTATTGATATGAACGTTATAATAGTGAGTGGTGCATTTTTCAGGACCATGTCATCATCCTAAAGTTCTATTTCATCGATCTGTCTCCTAGAAACAAATGCCAAATTGTAAACAGGATTGGTAATGTCATGATTATACTCACATATATACCAAATAAATTTTGGGCAGAAATACCAAATAGAATAATCATAAAAGGAACTATCAAACCGAAAAAAATCAATAAATTTTTCCCAAGTATAAAGTTATTTACCTTCAAATAACCTTTTTCATTGCAAGATGGGCAAATAGTCATCTTTTCTTCTAAATCACTCTGACAAAATTTGCAACTGCTCATATTATTTTCCTGATCTTATTTAGTTTAAAAAGAATATAAATATTTGATTAATTGACTAATACAGAAATTCTGATAGATGTTTCAGACTATAACTGAATAAAATTACAATAATTTGACAGTGTCCGATCAGAAACGACCTTTTATTGCAGATATTTTCCTTTTTTCACAGAACTTTTACTGTAGCTGAAAAGTGATTATAAGGTTCATGAGCATCTTCGGTTTTTAGGTCTCACGCAGTAACAAAATAGGAGTGCTATCCCAATTTTTAAGTCCCTAAATAAATTTGACTGTCTGGTTTGGCCGGTTCGCGCCCATTAGTTTCTGACCGCTTACTGAAAACAGCATGACAATAAAACTCCTCTACCTAATTTTAGGAGTTTGTCATGAAGCAAGATACTAATGACCAAAACCATTATCAGGTCCCACGGGACAAAGGCAAATTAATTGGTCAGAAATCGCCTCTTAATTTGAAAGAGATTTGGGGTAATTCGCATTCGTTTGCAGATGGCTAAAAACGCCCGGGAGTTGGCGTTGTTCAACTTAGCCATAGACAGCAAGTTGCGCGGCTGCGATTTGGCAAACTTCGAGTAAGCGATGTAGCCCAGAATAACCGAATATCATCGCGGGCCATTATCATGCAACAGAAAACGCCTCGCCTTGTTCAGTTCGAGATAACGGAACAGACGAGAGACGTACTTGAAACTTGGATCAATCAAGCCAAGCTCAAATCTGATCAATACCTTTTTCCGAGTCGAATTCATAGCTCACCTCATCTCTCAACCAGACAGTATGCTTGAATTGTTGAGCATTGGGTAAAGTCAATTGATCTTGATCCGGCGGCGTATGCCTGACATCAAGATAAGACCATTCACTTGAATTAGCCAAGCGATTGGATTGTCTGCCATTCTGCTTGAGAGTGTCCAATTTGGGTCAGCCTGCCCGGACTTCAATAACTCCATAATCGCCGGCGATTTCGCCGAGCCTGTTCTCGGGCTGAGGTCAAAGTGCTGGCATAGCTCATCAACTCGCATATACGGCGTATGACTCTTGTCGAACAAAAAGTTGACCCAGCCTACTGAGTAAACAATACCACAGGCTCATGTATTAGTTTTTCCGGTAGCGACCGGCGATGGACGTTTGCGGCAAAGCTTGGCTACCAGGTGCCGACAAAGGTCCCGAATATTCTTCGTTCAAATGTTGCTGGCAGAATTGATCTGTGAGCGCGCCGATCTCGTCGTACTTCCCTGTGGCGTCAACAACTAGTCAGTTTTCAGTCAATCTAATTTCATGTCAGAATGTGCCTATTGTTCGAGTGGTTGTATATCGACTTATCCACAAAAAAGTGCATAACTGTTACTTGGCCTTCTTTGGTTGGTTGTGACATAATTCTAATAGCCACTTTTGCCCTTTGGGATTAATTAAGGGGGCTGAGTATCAGTCGACGCACTGGGCTCCGTGCGCTCCCAAAGCGGCACACTATTACTAAACGTTTCGGACAAGTGACTTATAAACCATCACTTTTTTAACAGTGATGAATAGGCTTCTCCCCCCCTCTATTGGTTTGAAGGAAAAATCTATGAAATTAGATATTGGAAGATGGGTTGTGGTTGTTCTCGTGAGCTTTCTTATGTTAGGTTGCTCGAGCATACGTGCGAGGACTGAAACCTCTGATAAGGAATGGACAGTCTATCCCGGTATTCGGCAGGACGTAAAAGATACTGGTGAGCTATTCAGCGGCAAGAGTTCGGATCCGAATTGGATCAAGGGGGTAAAGGCAACCATCTTTATTCTCGACCTGCCTTTCTCAGCCGTGTTCGATACGGTTGTAGTGCCCTATGATCTATATCGAATTCACACACCGAAGTGATGAGTTAACACTTTTCCGGACATAAGGTTAAGCGGATTTTAGCTGTATTTCGTAATCTATGGGCGATAAATAGTTATTGGCAGAATGAAACCGTTCACGGTTATAAAATACCTCGATATATTCAAATACATCCTGCTTAGCCTCGGCTCTAGTTTGATAGCGCTGATGATGAATCAGTTCTGTTTTCAGTGTATGAAAGAAGCTTTCCGAAACGGCATTATCTCAGCAGTTGCCTTTGCGACTCATGCTCTGTCGGATGCCATACTGCTCTAAATAGTGCGCGATGACTTTCTGAGGCGTATTGACTACCTCGATCGGTATGCCATAACAGGCCTTTATCGGGCTTACGCTTCCAAACGGCCATCAATAAGGCATCGTTTACCAGCTTGGATCGCATGTGCTCTGCCATTGACCAGCCAACCACTTGCCGAGAGTACAGATCAATGACTACCGCTAAATATAACCAGCGCTCCTGGGTAGGAATGTAAGTAATGTCACCCGCATAAACTTGGTTGGGCTGATTCACGGTAAATTGCCGATCCAGCTGATTAGGTGCAATCGGCAAATCATGCTTGGAATTCGTAGTCGCCTTGAATT
>JAQTLI010000297.1 GCA_028714995.1 Methylobacter sp.
ACAAATAGGCAATACTCAAGGCCTGATTGGCAAAACTCATATCCATAACGGTTGCCGGATGGCCTTCTGCGGCAGCCAGATTGACCAGCCGTCCTTCGGCCAGAAGGCGGATGGTGCGCCCGTCTTCAAGCTGATAGGCTTCGACGCCGGGACGCGGACGGTGTTTTTTTACGGCCAGCTTTTCCAGCGCCGGGATGTTGATTTCAACATTGAAATGACCGGAATTGGCGATGACGCAGCCGTCTTTGATAATCTCAAAATGCGCCTGATCCAGCACATGCTTGTCACCGGTTGCGGTAATAATGAAATCCGAACAAGCGGCCGCATCAAGCATGGGCATGACTCGAAAACCATCCATGGCAGCCTCCAGCGCTCTCAACGGATCGACTTCGGTGATGATGACATGGGCGCCGTGGCCTTTGGCGCGCATGGCGATGCCACGCCCGCACCAGCCGTAGCCTGCAACCGTGAAGTTTTTGCCGGCCAGCAGTATATTGGTGGCGCGAATAATCCCGTCCAGCGTGCTTCGGCCAGTGCCGTAACGGTTGTCAAATAGGTGTTTGGTCATCGCATCGTTCACGGCAATGACTGGAAATTTGAGTGCATGGTCAGCGGCCATGGCACGCAGGCGAATCACGCCGGTGGTGGTTTCTTCGGTGCCGCCGATAACCTCAGCCAGTAAATCGCTGCGGTTTTTGTGCAATTCGCTGACCAGATCGGCGCCATCATCCATGGTCAGTTGCGGCCGGTGATCCAGGGCTTTTCCTATATGCCGGTAATAAGTACTGCCGTCTTCACCGCGAATGGCAAAGGTGGGAATATGATAATGCTGTACCAGCGCGGCAGCGACATCATCCTGGGTACTGAGGGGATTGCTGGCGCATAAGACTAGCTCAGCGCCGCCCGCTTTCAGGGTGCGGGCCAGGTTGGCAGTTTCCGTAGTGATATGCAGGCAGCCACTGATGCGTGCACCCGCCAATGGCCGTTCTTTGGCAAAACGATCATGGATGTCGCGCAGCACCGGCATCTCGGTCAATGCCCAGTCGATACGTTCACGTCCCTGGTCAGCTAGCGAGAGATCTTTTATGTCATGGTTGCTGTTGAACATGTACTCATCACCTAAGTCCGGGTTTGGTACTGCCATTAAGTTTATGTCATTTGCCCTTCGATAAGTTCAGGACGAACGGTTAATCGTTAATTTAATGGCGGCTGGGTTTATGAAAGTCTTTGTGGGCGGTTTCCGTACTGCATTCGCCGATAAGCGGCACAAAACTGACGCCCAGAATCGGCCGTATATCGAATTCATCATTTACATTTTTTTCTACAACAATTAGCTCCTGATAGTCGTAAGGTAATCCTACCGGTATAACTAATTTAGCGCCTTCTCGCAGTTGATTAATCAAGGGCAGGGGAATATGAGGAGCGGCAGCGGTAACGATGATGCCGTCAAAGGGTGCATGTTCCTGCCAGCCGAAGTAACCGTTGTCTTTGCGAACAGCTACATTGTTGTAACCTAGTCTTTTAAGTCGCTTGCTTGCTTTTGTGGCCAGATCCTCGATTATTTCAATCGAATAAACCTGTTTAACCAGTTTCGAGAGGATGGCTGCTTGATAGCCGGAGCCGGTGCCAATTTCCAGAATGGTATCGGTGGGCCTGGTTTCCAGTAAATCACTCATCAAAGCAACAATATAGGGCTGGGAAATGGTCTGTCCCGAACCGATGGGGGCCGGGCCATTATCGTAGGCAAGGTAGCGTAAATCCGGAGGTAAAAACTCATGTCGCGGCACTTCTTTCATGGCCGCCATGACCCTGTCATCCAATGAATCCTTGCCGAGGAGATTGCGGGTCAGTTCGACCTCCATTTTAATATCTCTCAACATGCGTTCCAGGTCGTTCATAATTACTCTCCTTGGCTATTTTATCGACTCTGAATCGTTCAGGATTGCATTGGTTTTCCTCTAGGTTATTTCCACGCCGGAGCGTGGGAACGATGAAATAAACCCTACATTTTGATTCCAACACAGTCTTGGATGATTTTCAATTGGTGTTTTTACTTATAGCTTAGGGTAGAGAACCGTAGCAGAATTGTGATTAGTCGGTATTACAGGAAATCAGAAGAGGTGGGATCAATGAAAGCCATGGTATTGAAAAAGCTCCGCAACCTTAAAGAAAATCAAATGCCGCTGGAATTGATGGAGCTGGCTGTGCCTGTTCCCGGTAAAAATGAAATCCTGCTAAAAGTTTCAGTCTGCGGCGTCTGCCATACCGAGCTGGATGAAATTGAGGGACGAACTCCACCACCACGGTTACCGATAATCCCGGGACATCAAGTAATCGGGCGGGTTGAAGCCATCGGCAGCAAAGTCAATTCTGTTAAAACAGGTGACAGGGTAGGCGTTGCCTGGATTTTCTCTGCTTGCGGTGTATGTAAGTTCTGTCTGGCAGGCAATGAAAATCTGTGTCCGGCCTTTGAAGCGACAGGCCGCGATGCCAATGGCGGCTATGCCCAATATATGACTGTTGCGGAAGACTTTGCTTATGCAATTCCGGAGATTTTTTCTGACGTGCAGGCAGCCCCTTTGCTTTGCGCCGGTGCAATCGGCTACCGGTCGCTACGCTTGACCGGTTTAAGGGACGGGCAACGGCTGGGGCTGACCGGCTTTGGCGCATCGGCACATCTGGTGCTAAAAATGGCGCAACACCAGTATCCGAATAGCGAAATTTATGTTTTTGCCCGAAGTGAAAAAGAAAGAGCATTTGCCTTAGAACTGGGCGCGGTGTGGGCAGGGCATACCACAGAGCGAGCGCCCCATAAACTGGACAGCATCATCGATACCACCCCGGCATGGGAACCTGTCGTTGAAGCCTTGGCGAATCTTGAATCCGGCGGCAGGCTGGTGATTAATGCGATTCGAAAGGAAGGAGACAATCACAGTCTGCTGAATCTGGATTATCCGGTTCACCTCTGGCAGGAAAAAGAGATAAAGAGCATCGCCAACATTTCCCGGCGCGACGTAAAGGATTTCTTGAGCCTGGCGGCTGAAATGAATCTTCAGCCTCAGGTTCAGTTGTTTGCATTGGAGCAGGCAAACGAAGCATTGGTTGAACTCAAGGCAGGGAAGATTCGCGGCGCCAAGGTGCTAAAAATAGATTGATCGAATTGTGGGGTATCAATATTAACAGCCATCGCGAGCGATGCGCTTCGTGCCTCAGCATATCCTATAGGCCTTTAATGATTAATTAGTAGCAATACTTATAGTAGTCATACTAATAGATATTTGACGATGGCAAAGACACAATAAGTTCGGAGGCAAAGAAAACAATGCAAACTTTTGATAACAGCACCCACGATAAAATTGAACAATCTCTTGCCGATATAGACTGGGCAGCTTATCAACGACGAACTTTTACAGCTTCACCGGCAGCGTGGGAAGATCAAGTCCTTTATTTTTTAATGCTTGACCGGTTTTCGGATGCTAATGAAAAAGGTTATATCGATAATACGGGAACCTCCTCAGTCAACGCCGGAACAACACCGCTTTTTCAGTTTGACACGGATGCTTATAAAGCGGATCGCCAGCAATGGGCGAATCAGGGTAACCGTTGGTTGGGAGGCACATTAAAAGGTTTGGCAAGCAAAATTGGTTATTTAAAGCGCCTCGGGGTCAGTGCGATATGGATCAGTCCGGTATTTAAACAGGTGCAGAATGACGAGCATTCCTATCATGGTTATGCAATACAAAACTTTCTGGATGTCGATCCTCACTTTGGCACTCGGCAAGATTTGCAGGACCTTGTAAATACCGCTCATGCGCATAACATCTACGTTATCCTGGACATCATCTTCAATCATGCCGGGGATGTTTTCGGTTACGATGCCGACCGTTATCCCACCGACGATGGGTTCATGGATCCGCGCTGGGATAACCATCCCTATCGCGTTCAAGGTTACCGTAATGCCGATGACAATCCCGTGATTCCATTCGCACGTATTGATGCGGTCAATCATCCGGAGGCATGGCCAAACCAGGCCATCTGGCCAGTCGAGTTACAGGATGCGGGTAATTTCACCTGCAAGGGTCGAATTTCAAATTGGGATTATGATCCGGAGTATCGTGAAGGTGATTTTATTTCGCTGAAAGATATTGACCATGGCGTGCATGGCCGTGATGCCAACGGCAACAGGATTATTGATGATTTTTATCCCTCCGCAGCGCTCACTGCGGTCTGTGAAATCTATAAGTTCTGGATCGCATTCGTCGATATTGATGGCTATCGCATTGACACGGTCAAACACATGGAACCTGGGGCTACCCGGTATTTCACTTCGGTCATTCAGGAGTATGCGCAAAGCCTGGGTAAAGAAAATTTCTATCTGATCGGCGAAATCACAGGCGGTCGGGAATATGCCTTTGATTTGATGGAAATTACCGGACTCAATGCCGCGCTAGGCATTGATGATATTCCTGATCGACTGGATTATCTGGCCAAGGGCTATCGTGATCCC
>JAQTLI010000298.1 GCA_028714995.1 Methylobacter sp.
TTACACCAGGAATCATCACTGAGTTAACCTTAACCAGAATGCCTTTGGCAATCAGCATCTCCAGGCCTTTTTGCTGTTGTTCAATCAGGATTTTCGCGCCCTTTACGCCTTTGATGCGGCGATTGTTCCAGAAAATCCACGGATAAATTTTCGCGCCGATTTCAGGATCAACGCAATTGATGGTGATGGTGACATGATCGATATTGTGCTTGGACAATTCATCAACCGAATCGGGTAAAGCCAGGCCATTTGTTGATACGCACAATTTAATATCCGGCGCTTCCTCGCTTAAGCGGCGGAACGTCTCAAAAGTACGTTCGGGATTAGCCAAAGGATCACCCGGGCCGGCAATACCCAACACCGTCATTTGCGGAATATTGGCCGCTACCGCCATGGTTTTTTTAACCGCCTGATCCGGCGTTAGCACTTCAGAAACCACGCCGGGACGCGATTCATTACTGCAATCATATTTACGGTTACAGTAATGACACTGGATGTTACAAGCCGGAGCAACAGCAACATGCATCCTGGCAAAATAATGGTGGGCATCTTCCGAATAGCAGGGATGATTCTGTACCTTCTCCCGTATTGAATCAGGCAATGAATCCATTTGATTATCGCTTGTACCGCATGAGCTGGCTGAACAGCCGCCTTTTGATGCAGGTGCATCGTTTAATATTGGCAATTCCATAGTAGTTGACCTCGTAAGTTGCGTTTACTTGTACTTGGAAAAGTAAATGCATAGGCCATGCCAATATCTCATGTTATTGATTATTATTGATTTATTTTGCTAGGTTCATGTGGAAGATGTCGTAAACACAACAGTTATATAGGAGGGTTTTGTTATCAATCGGACAATAGTTTCAATTATTATGGTGTTTTAGGCATTGTTCCGATGCTCTGCATGTGAATGTCGCGCCAACCTGATGCTTGAAAGTGATCCTGATTACCGACCTTTGCAGTAGATTGGCAGCCCCGGTCGCCAAAAACTCCATTCAGGGGGCATTTCGGGCAGCGACTCGTGCGCGCCGATCACGAGCAATCCTCCCGTCGAGAGGCGGGTGTCAAGATGATGCAGGATTTTCCGCTGCAGGGCGGCCGAGAAGTAGGTAAAGGCCAAATTCCGGCAGAGAATGAGATCAAAGGAGCCGTCCGGCTGGTTTTTGCGCAGATCCTGCACGGCCCAGCTTACCGGTCGGCGATATTCCGGCTTGATGCAGTATTGTCCCTGATCCGCAGTAAAGGCGAGGTCACGCCACAGCGAAGGCAATTCCGTGAGGGTGCTCGGAGGGTAACATCCGCGCCGGGCTCGCGTGATCTGGACTGAATCGGCGTCCGTGGCGGTTAGTGCAAACGAGATATCCTGAACCTGCGGCGCTATTTGCAGCGCCCAAATCAGAGCCAGAGTGTACGCTTCCTCGCCAGCGCCACAGCCTGCGCTCCAGCTTCCGAGCCGGCGTTCATTGCGGTTTCGGCATAGGCGGATTAGTTCCGGCAATCCATCCCGTGCAAGGATATCGAAGACCCGGCGATCACGGTAAAAGCGTGAGATCGTGATCCGACAGAAGCCGTCGAGCCGCAACCATTCCAGCTCGTGAGTCTCGAGATAGCGGCGGTAGCCATCAAGATCACCTAATTGCAATTCCTCGATACGCCGTGCGACGCGCTTGATCACCTGACGCCGAACTTTCCGGAATCCCGGCCAGCATAGCTCCAGGCGCGGTAAGGCCCATTGCAGAAAGTCCACCCATCGAGCTTCCTGTCCAGTCACCGGAGGGTCTTCTCTCGATCTCGGGACACGGCCGTTCCATGTGCAATGCGTAAAATATTGGATATGTTTCCTCCCTTACAATAATTCTCGCCGTGAGCGCATGGGCGTCGGGAAGGTCTGGATGCTGCCCCGGGTAGGGTGGGCAGAAAAGAGTTGCCCACCGTTTATTACAACTCCCTATCTGGCTGTACCACTGCCTTTTTTATCCTCGGTTTTCGAACTGTTGCCAGTGTTTTCAGAGTCATCCATCCCACTTTCGTCAGAATCTAAAGGATCTACTTCATGCGGCACATTACCGTCGTGAATCTCATATTCACGATGTTGCTGATAGGAGCTTTTTAAAAAATAATAGCGATCGCCATTGGTTGCTTCATCAACCACTTTTTCCGAGGACATTACGCCGGCACGATAATCCGTTGCATCCAGAATACTGGTGCCCCCTGATGTGGCAGCACCTGCAAAACCGCCGAAGATGGAAACATAGGTTATAGGATCCAAAAATAGATCACCAATTAACCCTACGGTATCTCTGGGTGAGCTGGGACCCATAAATGGTAGTACCAAATAAGGGCCAGACGGCACCCCCCAAAACCCCAGGGTTTGACCAAAGTCTTCATTGTGTTTGGGCAGGTCGATTTTGCTGGCCCAGTCAAATATACCCCCGACCCCGGCAGTGGTATTGATGATAAATCGGCTGATGTCCATGCCGCCTTGCAGCAATTTAAACTGCAAAATATCATTGATGGTGACGCCTATGTCATTAACATTGCTGAAAAAATGAGTTACACCATCATCAACGGCGTCATTGGTAACTTTCAAATAACCTACAGCAAGCGGTTTTAATATATGTTTGTCGAAGCTATCGTTAAAAGACTGCGTGCCTTTATTCCAGCCTTGTCAGGGATCATCTGGGTCAGCCTCCTTAAGTGTAGTGGTAGCACAACCCGTTAGCGCCATGGATGCTATGGTGACTGTTAATAATGAAAGTTTAGTAAGGATAGATTTTTGCCTATTCATAAGGGTTTCCTTGCGCTTTGGTAAAAGTTTTCCTGATTAGAAAGCTTCTCCAGACAGTTTTAGCGGTAACCAGCATTTTTCAATTAGAAAAAGCGCAGAATGGTCGCTAATCTACCGAGGAGTAACCTATTATGGCGATGAATCGTATTCAATGCCAGTCAGGCTTGTATTCTGTAACAGTTTGGTACCGAGGTGCAATGAGGGATGCACTTGAATAGGCTCGCTGGCCTCAGGACTTTCCCTGTCCCTGCGGCTAGGTGGAGCATTACCTACTTCACGTTGGAATCAGCAAGACATTTATTGCCAGGACTGTCGGTTGCAAGCCTCGCTGATTCTAGGCACTTTGTTTCAACGCAATCACTTGGCTTTGACGGTCTGGTTCTTGGTGTTCTACTTGATCAACGAAGCCAAAACCGGCTTGTCCTCATTGGACTGAAACCCTGTAGTTCGGGCACTCAAGCCACACATAATACCAATCAAAAAGTTCTTCACAGCCCCAGTTTTCTGCATAATTAACTGAATAGCCATGTTTGCCTGCCTCATCTTTTAGCCATTCAACACGGGAAGACGTAATATGTAGGGTGCGATAGCGTAGCGTATTGCGCCGCATGGATAAGTCTGAACATAGGGAGGAATAGGCTATCGCTATTCCTCCCTATGCGGACAGTGTATTTCCTTAAAACAGGGGCAAGCATGAGCGAACCTATTTATTCA
Organism: Methylobacter sp.; assembly: GCA_028714995.1. Lineage (GTDB taxonomy): Bacteria > Pseudomonadota > Gammaproteobacteria > Methylococcales > Methylomonadaceae > Methylobacter_A. The sequence continues at coordinate 3,503 of JAQTLI010000298.1, forward strand.
TGGAATCGATCCTGACCTAACAGCAACTCTTAGGCAACATGCACAAGCAAGGGGAAAAGCGTATCAATTAACGGATATTCAATGTATTAATCAGTGCCGTTGCGGTGGGCGTCATTAAAATAAAGACGATAGTCAGATGAGGTTAGTCATTACCCAGGAAAAACACCCGTAGACAAATACCGGTCACCCCGATCGCAGATAATCGTCACGATCACCGCCTGCTCAACTTCTTCCGACAATCTCAACGCCGCATGAACAGCACCGCCGGATGAAATGCCGGCAAAAATGCCCTCTTGAGCCGCCAATGCGCGGGTGATATTTTCAGCCGATGCCTGATCAACGTCGATAATCCGGTCAATCCGGTCAGCTTGATAGATCTTTGGCAAATATTCTTTGGGCCAGCGCCGGATGCCGGGGATTTTAGAATTGCCTTCCGGCTGTACACCGATCACTTGAATATCGGTATTTTGTTCTTTCAGGAATTTTGAAGTTCCCATAATTGTACCGGTAGTGCCCATGGAACTGACAAAATGGGTTATTTTGCCCTGCGTATCACGCCAGATTTCAGGGCCGGTGCCTTCATAATGCGCACGCGGGCTGTCAGGGTTGGAAAACTGATCCAGAATCCGCCCCTGGCCCGCAGCTTCCATCTCTCTGGCCAAATCAATCGCTGCCTCCATACTGCCTGCGGCAGGCGTTAGAATAATCTCAGCGCCATACGCTTTCATCGAAGCCCGGCGCTCTTCACTCATATTATCCGGCATGATCAATGTCATTTTATAGCCTTTGATCGCCGCCGCCATCGCCAGGGCAATACCAGTGTTACCGCTGGTCGCCTCAATTAAGCGGTCGCCTGGTTGAATCTCACCTCTTTGTTCGGCATTTTTAATCATACTGAGCGCCGGACGGTCTTTGACCGAACCGGCAGGATTATTGCCTTCCAGCTTAACCAGAATAGTATTGCTAGTATTGCCTGGCAAGCGTTGCAACCTGACGAGAG